>JBFMDG010000149.1:0-12180 GCA_040754135.1 Verrucomicrobiota bacterium | reverse complement strand
GATCGAACTCACATTCGATGCTACGCAGACTTCTATTTCCCGTAGCAGCCTGACGTGAGTCGGCTCTAATATTTTGTGCACGGAAGATGTGCCCAGGCCCCGAGAGCATTCCCACGCGTCAAAGGTGCTTTCGCGATTTGAGATCTGGACGAGCCCGAGCCGGATGGTCAAGCAGGCCTTGACCAGGAACAAGTGATCGAACTCACATTCGATGCTACGCGGAAGTTTTCTAATCCCTCGTAGCAGCCTGACGTGAGTCGGCTCTAATATTTTCCTCGCGGAAGATGTGCCCAGGCCCCTAGTGCATTCCCACGCGTCAAAGGGCTTTCGCGATTTGAGATCTGGACGAGCCCGAGCCGGATGGTCAAGCACGCCTTGACCAGGAACAAGTGATCGAACTCACATTCGATGCTACGCGGAAGTTTTCTAAACCCTCGTAGCAGCCTGACGTGAGTCGGCTCTCATTTTTTCCGTGCGCAAGATGTGCCCAGGCCCCCGAGAGCATTCCCGCGCGTCAAAGGTGCTTTCGCGATTTGAGATCTGGACGAGCCCGAGCCGGATGGTCAAGCGCGCCTCGACCAGGAACAAGTGATCGAACTCACATTCGATGCTACGCAGACTACTATTTCCCGTAGCAGCCTGACGTGAGTCGGCTCTAATATTTTGTGCAGGGAAGATGTGCCCAGGCCCCCGAGAGCATTCCCAGGCGTCAAAGGTGCTTTCGCGATTTGAGATCTGGACGAGCCCGAGCCGGATGGTCAAAGGCGTCTCGACCAGGAACAAGTGATCGAACTCACATTCGATGCTACGCGGAAGTTTTCTAATCCCTCGTAGCAGCCAGACGTGAGTCGGCTCTAATATTTTGTGCACGGAAGATGTGCCCAGGCCCCGAGTGCATTCCCACGCGTCAAAGGTGCTTTCGCGATTTGAGATCTGGACGAGCCCGTGCCGGATGGTCAAGCGACCAGGAACAAGTGATCGAACTCACATTCGATGCTACGCGGAAGCGTTCTAATCCCTCCGTAGCAGCCTGACGTGAGTCGGCTCTAATATTTTCCTCGCGGAAGATGTGCCCAGGCCCCGAGAGCATTCCCACGCGTCAAAGGTGCTTTCGCGATTTGAGATCTGGACGAGCCCGAGCCGGATGGTCAAGGTCGCCTCGACCAGGAACAAGTGATCGAACTCACATTCGATGCTACGCGGAAGTTTTCTAATCCCTCGTAGCAGCCTGACGTGAGTCGGCTCCAATATTTTGTGCGCGCAAGGTGTGCCCAGGCCCCGAGTGCATTACCACGCGTCAAAGGTGCTTTCGCGATTTGAGATCTGGACGAGCCCGAGCCGGATGGTCAAAGGCGTCTCGACCAGGAACAAGTGATCGAACTCACATTCGATGCTACGAATTCTCCAGCAGGTAACCCTTCGCCCCATTTAACCATGTAACTCTTCAACTCTTCAACCCTTTAACTCTTCAACCCTTCACACGTGAGATACCGGTGCATCGCCTCCGCCGCGACGCGTCCGTCGCGCACGGCGTGCACGACCAGGCTTGGGCCACGCGCCATATCTCCTCCTGCAAACACGCCTGGGACGCTTGTCATTTGATTCTTATCCACGACGATCGCTCCCCAGTCATTCGCCTCAATCCGCGAAAAATCGCTCCCGCGAGGGAATGGAACAGGATCGAAGCCGTAGGAAACCAACACCAGATCCGCAGGGACGACGAACTCGGAATTCGGCAGGACGCGTGGTTTACGCCTTCCGCTGGCGTCCGGTTCTCCCAATTCCATGCGGACACAACGGACCGCCGTCACTTCATCGTTCGCATTGCCCAATACTGCGATGGGGTTGGTCAAAAACTGGAATTGCGCTCCTTCTTCGAGCGCGTTCGCATATTCCCGCCGGCTCCCGGGCATATTCGCCAGGTCACGTCGATAAAGACAAACCGCTTCGAGCGCTCCGTCGCGCAGCGCTGTGCGCAAGCAATCCATCGCCGTGTCACCGCCGCCCAGCACGACGACACGTTTTCCCCATGCCGGAATCGTCGGACCAGGCCACGCCGTAAAAATATGATCGATGAGAAATGGCAATGCCTGGTGCACGCCAGAAAGGCCGGCGCCGGGGACATCGAGCGGTTTCGGTTTTTGCGCTCCGATGGCGAGGTAAATCGCATCGTAGTTTTGCTGCAACTCATCGAGCGACACGTCACGTCCGATGCAGATGCCGGTCCGGATGCTCACCCCTTTTTCGAGAAGCAAATTGAGCCGGCGTTGCACGATTTGCTTTTCCAGTTTGAAACCAGGAATGCCATTCATGAGCAATCCCCCGGCAATGAGTTGCGTTTCAAACATCGTGACTTTGTGGCCGCGCTTGGCCAATTCATCGGCACAAGCGATTCCCCCGGGACCGGAACCGACGACCGCGACGCGATGCCCGGTCCATGGAGGAATCGCGGGAGCGGGCGGATGATGAGCGAGCGCGTATTCGTTGATGAATTTTTCGATTGCGCCAATGCAAACTGGTTCGGAGCGTCCGTTGAGAATGCAACCTCCTTCGCACAAGCGTTCCTGTGGACAAACGCGCGAACAGATTTCGGGCATGTTGCTGGTGGCGCAGGAAATTTCCGAAGCCTCGATAAACCGGCCTTCAGCAGTGAGGGCGAGCCATTCCGGGATGCGATTGTGCAAGGGGCAGGCGGCCATGCAAAGCGGTTTCGGGCATTGAATGCACCGACTGGCCTGTTCCCGGGCGGTTGTTTCATCGTAAAGCGCGTAAATCTCGCGCGAATCTTTTAACCGCTCCGCGACGGACCTTTTTGGCGGGATGGAACGGGCGATTTGTTGCCAGGCATATTTGGGCGGCCAACGCTTGACTGTCCGTTGCGAATCCGCACGAGCCTCGACAATCGTTGCCGTCATCTTGCATCGATCATCGGCCAGTTGACGTCTTCGGACTTGCTCTTTTTTGCCGAAGTCCGACCGGTGATTGGCGGAATAGCCTGCCAATTTGTTTTCCATCGGAGCAATCATTCGGGGTTGCCGTCGAATGCTTTCATGAGACAGAAACTTTCAATGGCGATCATGGCTTTGGTGTGTGCGGCCACCATTCCTTGCGCCTTCGGATTGAGCCGCGATCTTCCCCGACCCGAAATCTATTTTCCGAAAAACTACGATGCGTCCCGCGCCGAGCAGGTGCACGCTGTGCTCCGCTCGGATCAGTTCAAATATCGCGGCGGGCTGGTCAGTTATTGGGAACCGCAATGGTCAACTACGTTGGTATTTGATGGGAATGCGCGGTCGCTCTCTTCCTTTCTCGAACAGTTAAACGCCATCCGCGGAATGCAGGTGCAGCTCACATTTTCTCCGGACCTTTCCAAAGAAACCGGCAGCGCGCTCGTAGCAGGGAGTTGGTGGGTGAAGTATTCGCACACCGCGCCGAACACCATCACCGTGCGCATCAATCTGGCGGCGGAAACTTTGGGCGGTGATCGGTTCAAATTGGTGCTGCCGAAGACAAAACCGTGACCGGCGGTGTTCGCAGAATTGGCGTAGCGGAGAGCTAGGATCGAAAGCCCGAGCATAACTTTCCGTAAGCCTTCTCTTGATTCGTCTGGAAGCAGCGCCTGCTGCTCTTCATCGCGAAGGCGCTGCAATGCAGTAAAGCCGCGCGGCCGTTCGGATGAGCAGCCGTTCGCCCGCCAATGCCGGCGTAGCCATGCACATGTCGTCGTCGGCAAGTTTGTTGGTGTGCAGCAATTCAAATTTGTCGCCCGCCCGCAGCACGAAACAAACGCCATCTTCATTCAGGCAAAAAATTTTCCCGCGCGCCGCCCAAGGCGACGATGTGAAGGCAAATCCGTTGGGCAACCGCTCGCGATCATAAAAAATCCGGCCGGTTTTCGCATCGCGACAACTGATCAATCCGCGGTCAAACAGCACGTAGAGGCGACCTTCATAAAACAGCGGCGAAGGGTTGTATGGGCCGCCCACCGGATCGGACCACGCAATAAACGCGTGGTGGGTTTGGCCTTCCGGCAGCGAAATGTCTCCCGCAGCGCCGGGCCGAATGGCGTAAAGCGGACGCAACTTGTCTCCCACGTAACCGGAGGTCACGAACAACAGACCGTCGCCCGCCAAAGGAGTGGGAATGGCAATGCTCGACATGCCACGCAAGGACCAGAGCAGTTTTCCGTTACGATCATAGCTTCGCACGGCGCGAGATCCCGGCGTGACGAGTTCGACGCGTCGCTCATTTTTCCATACAAAAGGTGTGGCCCAGTTGCTCTTTTCATCGCGATCGATGCGCCACAGTTCCTGGCCCGTCTTCGTTGCGAAGGCGATGAGTTCGGCCTTTTCGTCATTGTCGTTCACCAGGAAAAGCCGCCCTTCATGGAGCACCGGCGAAGCGGCCGCGCCCCAGCCATGGCGCATTTTGCGAGGCTCGAGTGCGCTCGACCAGACGATGTCGCCATCGAGCGTCAATGCGTAAACACCCAATCCGCCAAAAACGGCATACACACGGTCGCCATCGGTGACCGGTGTTTCCGCGCCATAGCTGCTCTTTAAATGAATCGGCGTTTTGGGTGCGCCGCGGTGCACGGTTTTCTCCCACACCACGCGACCGGTCGCCAAATCCAGGCAAAGCACCTTCCACTCGTGCTCGGTCTTGGGCGGTTCCGGTCGCTCGCCTCCAAAGTACAATCCCTTTTTGGGCGGCTCGGATTCAGCCGAGTTGACCACGGTCGTGACAAACACGCGATTCCCCCAGACAATCGGCGAAGACCAACTCCGTCCCGGCAGGGCGGTTTTCCACGCCACATTCTCGGTCGCTGACCAGCGATCGGGAACATTCGGATGCATTCCGATCCCGGCGGCGTTGGGCCCGCGAAATTGCGGCCAATGGTCGTCCGCGGCTGCGACTGCAACCAGACCGCAAAGCGAGGCCACCAAAAGCGCCAAAGGGAATCGTTTCGAGATGGATTCAATCATTGACGTTTGTTTCGCATGTTGCTCGCACCAATTCAATCTTCGTGTGGAGAGTTTGTACTTTGCCCAGGAACACTCCTGTCTTAGGTGCGAGCATGAATTTTGAAAATTCGAGTGGACGCGACGTCGCCTGAGTTCCTACTCTGCGGCCCAGACGCAAATGCAAATCGGCTTTGTCACGGCCATCCTTCCGGAGCTGACGCTCGATGAACTCCTTGCCTTCGCGGCCGCGCATCGGCTCGAGACTGTGGAAGTCATGTGCTGGCCGCGGGGCGCTGCCGAACGCCGCTATGCCGGCGTGACGCATATCGATGTGGCCGCGCTCGATGCCGCGGAAATTGCGCGCATCCATCAGAGCATCGCGCGCCATCGGGTGAGCTTGTCCGCGCTCGGCTATTACCCGAACCCGCTTTCGGAAAGTGAAGCGGAAGCATCGATCTGCATTGCGCATTTGAAAAAAGTCATTTCCGCCGCTCACGCGCTGGGGCTCGAACGAGTCAACACGTTTATTGGCCGCAATCATTTGCGATCCATTAGCGATAACTGGAAGATTTTCGAAGAACGCTGGCCCGAGATCGTGCGGCACGCGGAACAAAATCAAATCCGGCTGGGCATCGAAAACTGCCCGATGCTATTTACGCGTGACGAATGGCCTGGCGGAAAAAATCTGGCGGCCTCGCCAAAACTCTGGCGGGAAATGTTCGAACGCCTGCCGAGTGCCAATCTCGGGCTCAATTACGATCCCTCCCATCTCGTCTGGCAATGCATGGATCCGATTCAGCCGATCTACGATTTCGCGGAACGCATTTTTCATGTGCACGCCAAAGATGCCAAAGTGAACCGGCGCCAACTGAATCAAGTGGGAATCCTCGCGCATCCGCTGGAATATCATAGTCCGAAACTGCCCGGCCTGGGCGATGTGAATTGGAGCGCGTTCTTCGGCGCGCTCCATGACATCCGGTATCGCGGACCAGTCTGCATCGAAGTGGAAGACAAAGCCTACGAAAGCAGCATGGAAGACCGCAAACGCGCCGTGTTGCAATCGGCCCGTTACTTGAGAAACTTCGCCATTGATCAACGCCTCGATGCTTAACATGAACGCACCTCTTTCAATTCCGTTGCTGGCCAAAATGATTGACCATTCGCTGCTGCATCCAACCCTCACCGATGCGGAGGTGCGGCAGGGTTGCGAACTGGCTTTGAAGTACGATGTGGCCACGGCATGCGTAAAACCTTATTCCGTGAAAATGGCCGCGGAAATACTGTCCGGGTCCAATGTGGCGGTCTGTCCGGTCATCGGGTTTCCGCACGGCAATAGCACCACCGAAATCAAAATCGCCGAGGCCCGCGCCGTCATCGCCGATGGCGGACGCGAAGTGGACATGGTCATCAACATTGGGAAAGCGCTGGGCGGCGATTGGAATTATGTCTCGGATGAAATCGGGCGGATTAATCAGGCAGTGGTGAACGACCGCGCGCTTTTGAAGGTGATTTTTGAAAACGACTATTTGCAGACCACGCACATCATTCGGCTCTGTCAGATCTGTTCCGAGCACCAGGTGGCTTTCGTGAAAACTTCCACCGGCTACGGGTTCGTGAAGCAAGCAAACGGAATGTATTCCTACAAAGGCGCCACCATGGAACATCTCAAACTCATGCGCCAACATTGTCCGCCATCGGTGCAAATCAAAGCCGCCGGCGGCATTCGGACCCTGGACGACCTCCTCGCCGTTCGCGCGATTGGCGTCACGCGCATCGGAGCGACAGCCACTCAGGCCATATTGGAGGAAGCGAAAAAGCGCGGCATCACCGAAGCGCCCGGCCCCTTGCCGTCCTCCACGCCGACTATGCTTTCAGAAGCGGGCGGGTATTGAGGTTCACGCATGGCCGGCGTGGCTCGGAAATAATGGCGGCATTTCACCGCGTCGATCCTTCGTCTCAACCTTCGTCGCAACCTTTGTCGAAGCCTTTGTCGAAGCTTTTGTCGAAGCCTTTGTCGCAACCTTTGTCGCAAGGCCCGCCGCTAAAGCGGAAGTCATCGAAGATTTCCAAAATCCAAGAGGCGCGGAGCGATTTTGTTGCCGCTTGGAGCCGAGGCACGCACAGCTAATAAGAAGCATTTCATCGCAAATGACGGATCGAGGCTTCGAGATTGCGCCGGGCTTGCGCTTCATAGCGCGTGCGAAAGTTGTCCGTGGAAAAAATTGTCGGTCGCGCAAGAAAATGCTCCAGGATTTTAGCGCGTTTTGCTGCGAAGATCTGTTCGGGGACCCAGTCATACTCCAGGCGAATCTGCCGCTCGTACTCAGCAAAGCGTTCCTCGGTCTGACCCAGAATGCTCAAATCCACATCCGCAAAAAGTTTTGCGTTCGCTTCTTCCGGAGCGGCCGCATGTTTGCTCGCAAGCACAAGACTCACGACGCGTTCCCTCACTGCGTCTCGAGCCCTTGCGTCAGTCAACCAATCTTTGGCCAAGTGCGCGCTGACTTCTTCGTTGTCCGCTCGATGCGTATCGTAGATGGCATCATGAAACCAAATGGCAAGTTCGATCGCGTCTGCATCAGGTGAAAGATGTTTGGCTGAATCGAATTCCTGAAAGCATTCGCTCAAGTGGCGGAGGTTGTGATAGTGCCGATGCGGTTGCGAATAGAGCGCCGCGAGCTACTCGAATTTGCGGTCGGCATCCCCGGCAAATCGGAGGCGATGCCACCACTCTTTCCAGCGCACTTGCAGTGGCGTGATCACGATTGGAAGGCCGTCAATCTGCGACAAAGGGGTGCGGGCACATTTTACGAGCGACCTTTTTGCCAGCCGATCACGCCTTTGACCATGACAAAAGTGCGAAAGTCACACGCATTCATCAAATTCGAGCATGGTCCGCGGCGGAACGGAGGACACTTGGTTTGCACCGTGAGCATTCTGCCGCTCGTTTTTCTCTCCCCAAAGTGATGCGCGGCCACTACACTTTTCGGCACTCCAATTTGCCAATGATGCTTGATTTAGAGGTTTTTGAGCTCAGGCCGCGTCCGCGGGGCTGTTACACCTGTCGTTTCTGGCTTGAGGCCAATTTGGCCAGCAGGGCAGCGGATCGGCTTAAATCAGCTGGATACGATTCGGTGGTGGATCAGCGCTTCTTGGCCGTGGAATTTGCGGACGGTTTTGATGCGCTTTTTGTTCGATTACAGATGCAGTGTGTTGAGACTCCACCGGATCTCAATCTTAAAACGGTGATTGAGGAGTTCGAGAGATTGAACTCCCGCCGAACATCTGTTTTGAAGGGATTGAGGCGACATGCTTCGATGCATGGCGTTGCCGTTCGCGAGAACGCTGATAGTCGATGGGATCTACAATTAAAGCTCGGCACATCTGAAATTCATGTGGGTCCTCCGCTCACGCGACTGGTGGACGAACTCGATCCCGCAGCGGCGTTGCTTGAGCTGATAAAGCATTCCTGGCTGCCACAAATGAATCTTCAAGACGCCAATCGATTGTTGACCTTGGACTCGGATCCGGTGGTTCCAGCGCCTTGGCGGTCTGATGATCAGGAGCCGTCATTATTCGGGCCGGGGATCCTGGCCATCGATTGCAAAGCCCTGGAAGGCGATTCCGAACTGCCACAGGATCCGGCCGATCTGGTCAAGACCCTGGCTCCAACTTTGCACTCACCAGGTCAAGAGGTGCTACGTCGCTTTACGGAACGCGTGGGTGCCTGGCGTTTTTCCTGGGAGCTGTGCAAGAGGAGCGGGGCGAATTTCACTTTTTCCGATCGCCTCGATTCCTTCAGAATTCATCCGCGATCCAAAAAACTACAACGCGATGCGATGCAGAAAGGCGTTGAACCGATCGTGGATCATCTCGTGACGGAGTTCAATAGGCTGGACATCGCACGCGGAAAGGCGCTCCGGGCTCTCCGTGGAGCCATGGCAATTGCCAACTTCGTGCTTGATGAGGACGGCGACACCTGGTGGTTCGGCAGGAATTATCGAAGGGCGGGTTTTAAAGTTGGGCGTTCGCTCACGTTGGCGTTGATTTGCGATAGCCCGGAAGACCTTGTTCAGAGTTGGTTGAAGAATCACGATGTTCTCAAATCACTCCCGAGCAAAGACGAACTCAGGGCCTTGTGGGAAAATGAGCCGCCGCCGATTGAAAAGCGATGGCTTCCGCCCACGCCTCCCTCCACCAATGAAAAATTACCGCGGCTGGCCGACTTGGATCCAGCGGTCCTGGACCAAATAGGCGCTGAGTGCATTCGGAGAGCACTGAGTGAAGCCGAAGCCGATCCGGGAGTAAGCCGAATCGCTGAATCCGATGACCTTCTTTACCTCTGGGCAAAACCGTTTTGGTATCGGGTCGGAGACACTTGGACTACGGAAAACTGGTGGGTCGAATTTGCCAGAACGGCGTGGCAAAAAAACAAACGCGATTTGGCGGCCGTGGTGTTGTTGTCACGCAACGAGCTCCCACCAGGACTCAATTACACTGAAGCTTTCGCGCAATATGATTGCTGGGAGCCGGAAGCCTTCGAAGATTATATTGTTTGGCATTTCGTCGACTTGCTCCCATGGCCCATTGACGCCGACAAATACCCCGATTTTCCAGCTTCAATTCGCCCTCGGCCACCGCAAATTATTCGCCAGGCTGCGAGGGCGCTTCGCTCCTCGCTAAGGGAACTTCGCCGCGAAGCCCACGACAGTTGGTTGCTGGATGTTGCCTTCAGTCAGGCGGCCATGTTAGATCGCGAGGCGGTGCCTCAATGGATTTCCGAGGCGGAAATGTCGGAATTGGAAGCACGACTTAAGACTTCGGTGCAGTCTGGGGATTTTCGGCAAGGCCCGGAACAGGACGATATGTTTGCCGTCGCTGCGGAATTTGGTTGGACATGGCTTATTGATGCGTTGTCGAACCACAGGTCTTTTATAGATGCTCAGTTCAACTTTCAAGAGAGTTACTCTGAACCAGGAAAAGTCGCCTTGCGGATTTCCTGGGTGAAACCGTGTTCGCTTGCGGCGCGATTTGCCGCTCACGCATTGGCCGCTCCGCCGGAAGATGTTTTGGAAGCCAAAGCCCGGAAAATAGCAGGGGATCCAAGTTTCTATGAATCGGGAAGAAGCATCGTTCTCAATTGGTTGAAACTTGACCAGTTTGCGGCGGCCATCGCGTGGCAACGTTGCCGTGCTGCGGGAGTTGTTTGAATCCGAGCTCCCGCGACCACAGTCCCTATCCATCCAATCCCATCAGTTCACGCCAGAATCTCCTTCACCACATGCCCATGCACATCGGTGAGGCGGAAATCACGGCCATCGAATCGGTAGGTCAATTTTTCGTGATCGAGGCCGAGGAGGTGAAGAATGGTCGCGTGCAGATCGTGCATGTGCACTTTATCTTTCACGGCCAGATGCCCGAATTCATCCGTGGCGCCCAAGGCAAATCCGCGTTTCACACCGCCTCCCGCCAGCCAAACGGTGAAGCCGCCAGGATTGTGATCGCGCCCGGTGCCATTCTTCTCCGCGTAAGGAGTGCGCCCAAATTCACCGCCCCACCAGACCACGGTGTCTTCGAGCAAACCGCGCCGTTTCAAATCGGCCAGCAGGCCGGCGACCGGTTTGTCAACGGCCCGCGCGTGATCGGCGTGTTTGGGGAGATTGGAATGCTGATCCCAGGCCGGATTGGCGGTGTTGTCGCCGTAATTGATTTGCACGTAGCGCACGCCCGCTTCGCAGAGGCGCCGCGCCATCAGGCACTGCCGGCCGAAGGCATCGGTGGCTTTTTCGCCGATGCCATAAAGTGCGAGTGTGGCAGGGGATTCTTTGGCCAGATCGAGCACGCCCGGCGCATTGTTCTGCATGCGCCAGGCGATTTCATAGGAATTGATCACGGCTTCGAGTTCGGCATCGCCGGGATGACGTTTGAGCTGTTCGTTGTTGAGTTGGCGAAACAATTCAAATCGCCGCTGTTGTTCTTGGGGTGACGCGCCCTGGTGCAGATTCCGAAAGAGCAATTCCTCCGCAGCCACTCCTGCTTTGCCGATGGCGGTGCCTTGGTAAAGCGGCGGTAGAAATGCGTTCCCATAATTACGTGGTCCGCCATTGCCGGTTGAAGGCGCGATGCTGACGAAGCCGGGGAGATTTTCGTTTTCGGTGCCGAGCCCATACGTCACCCACGCGCCCATGGAGGGGCGGATGAAATTGGTCGCGCCGCAATGGAGAAAGAGCGTGGCTGGTCCATGCGCCACTCCTTCGGTCTGCATGGAATGGATGAAGCAGAGATCGTCCACATGCTTCGCCATTTCAGGGAAAAGTTCCGAAACCCAGCGGCCCGTCTGGCCGTAGGGCGAGAATTTCCACGGCGATTTCAAAACGCGCTGCGGCGTGCCCCTGTTGCCGGTGTTGGCGATGGTGCGGGCATCGTCAAAGTTGAGCATCTGACCGTCGTGTTGATCGAGGAGCGGCTTGGGATCGAACGTGTCCACATGGCTGGGACCGCCTTGCATGAAAATGAAAATCACCCGCTTGGCCCGAGCCCGGAAATGAGGCGTTTGGGGCGCGAGCAGTTTGCCAGGGGTGCGCGCGCTTGTGGCGGTCAAGCCGGCCAGCGCCAGATAACCAAAGCCGCACGCCATCGATTTCAGTGCGTGCCGGCGTGTGAAAAGCAATCGATTCATTGCTGCAAACTTGTGTAGCGGTCGTTCATGATTCTGGCAATCCCGTTCCATTCCTCTTCCCAGTTCCAGTTCGGTTCATTCAGTTCACATAACGAAATTCGGCCGACGCAAACAAAGCATGGAACAAATCCACCCAAGCTTCCGGTCCATCGACAGCGGCCACACTATTTTTCACCAACGCCAGTTCGCGTTGGGATGGTTTTCTTCCCAAAACCAGGCGGTAAGCATAATCGATCCGCGCTTCATCATTGGCCAAGCCAGATTCGAACAAACGCTTCACCGCGCTCGAAGCCTGTTGGCGGACGAATGGATGATTCATCAGGAACAGGGCCTGTGGCGCGACGGTGCTCGAATTGCGCGCGCCCACCACCATGCTGGGATCGGCGAAATCGAACACTTCAAAAATTTCCGGCAACGCGTTGCGGAACACCGGCACATAAACGCTGCGTTGCGGTTCGGAAAAGTTGAACCCGTAATCGGCTGTCAGACCGGCTTTGAACGTCGGTCCGCCACGCTTTGCGCTCAGTTGCCCGCTCA
>JBFMDG010000148.1:0-12204 GCA_040754135.1 Verrucomicrobiota bacterium | reverse complement strand
CGTGTTCTGGACAGCTTCGTTCTGCTCGAGGCGCAGTTGAAATGGAAAACGGAATCGGGCCAGCACCTCAATTTCCTGTTTGCCCCCGCGGTGCTCACGCAAATCGAATATCCGCAAACCGCATTGCAATTGAGCGAAACGCAAGTCAACGGCCAAACCGTGCACCGCCTCTCCGCCAGGCAGAGCGGTGATTTTGAAATCCGCTTTCATTATCAAGTGCCCGTGGTGCAGGAAAATGCCATCCATCGCTTTGTCCTTCCGACGCCCGCCGCGCTCGTCAACCGGTTGCGTATTGAAACAGAAAAAGCCGGGGTCGAAGTTTTTTCACCGCAAGCCGTCTCGGTGCAAAGCCAGGCGGCCAAACGAGGCGCGGACGAGGTCATTCAGGCGGAACTGATTTTGGCGCCGGTCGCTCAAGCAACAATTGGATGGAAACCGCGGGAAAGGGACACGCGCACGGAAAAGCCGGTGTTCTATGCTGAACTTGTTCATCTGTTCATTCCCACGGCCGGCATCGTCGAAGGCCTCCATGAAGTGCAAGTCCGCCCCGCCCAGGGCGAATTGAGCCAGGTCAATTTTCAGGTGCCGGCGGGATTGACGATCACCGATGTCCAGGCTGATTTCGTGGCCAGTTGGAGATTTGATCCGGATCAACGCCGCTTGCATGTGCAGTTCAACGCTCCGCAATCCCGAGCGTTCGCATTGCGTGTGCGCTCGCAGCTCTCCACCAGTCCGCTGCCCTATGAACAGGGCACCGGGCTCATCGCCATGATGGAAGCCACCGGACAAGTGGGCCTGGCCGGCGTGGCCACAGGTTCCGAGGTGCAATTGGACCAGGTCCAGGAGGAAAAGCTGTCGGCCATCAATCTCGAGGATTTTCCCGCTTCCTTGATTGCCGAGGCCGCAAAGCAAATTCCGGGGCTCACCTTGCGCCGCGCTTTTCGTTATGCCGATGCAACGGCGCGCCTTGTCCTGGCGGCGTCCGCTGTGCAACCCGATGTGCGCGTCGAAACGCACGAGACATTGTCGCTCGGCGAAGATCGCCATGTGCTCGCAGTTCAGTTCGTCGCGCATATTGCGCGCGCCGGGATTTTCAAGCTGAGCTTTGCACTCCCTGCCGATTACGAAATCGAATCGGTCAGCGGCCAGGCCCTGAGCCATTGGACAGAGTTGAAGAGCGGAAACGACCGGATAATCACGCTGCATTTGCGGGGCAAAACGGAAGGGGACCAGAATTTCAGTCTGACCCTGACGAGTCCGGGAATGGGTTCACGCGCTGAATTCGTTGCCCCGCGCGTTTCGTTTCGCGAAGCCAGCAAGCAGACCGGTCAGGTCGTGGTGGTGCCGGAGCTTGGCATGCGCCTGCATGTGAAAACACGGGAAGGGATCGCTCAGCTCGATCCGCAAAAAGCGGGCGTCACGCAAAAAGGCGTGCTCGCGTTCCGGCTGCTGCATGGCCAATGGCAGCTCGCGTTCGATGTCGAAACTGTCGATCCCTGGGTTCAATTGACCTCGCTTCAAGACGTCACCGTGCGAGAAGGGCAGTTGAGCGTCAGCGCCCAGTTGAATTATCAAATTGAAAACGCGGGTGTGAAGGCCCTCCTGCTGCAACTGCCCGCGCAGGCGCAAAATGTCCGTTTCGACGGCGACCTCATTTCCGACACGGTGCGCTCGGCCACGGCCGCGACCAATCGCCTGGCCGATTGGGAAATTCGCCTGCAACGCCGCGTGATTGGCGATTACCCCTTGCGCATCACCTATCACCTGACCGTCACGAATCAGGCGGCGGCCTTGCGGATCGACGGATTCAAAGCGCGCAACGCCAATTTGCATCGCGGATATCTCGCGGTTCATGCCGGAGGCCGTTTGCAAATTCAGTTCCCGCAAATTCCTCAATCCTTGCAGCGAACGGAATGGCAATCCATTCCTTTGCCCTTGCGGCGCGGGCGCGAAGCGGTGGAATCCAAAGACACCTTCAGCACGTTGGAACCCGATTTCTCGTTGCCGGTGCAATTGTCACGGCATGAAATTGCGCGCGTCCTGCCGGCGCGCGTGGAAAAGTTCGACATGATTTCGGTGGTGGCCTCGTCGGGAGAAATGCTCACCGAAGGCCGATTGGAATTGCAGCCCGGGGACAAGCGATTGTTGCGGATGAGGCTGCCGGCGAGCGGTCAGTTCTGGTACGCATTTGTCAACGGCCAGAGCGCCGCGCCGTGGCGGGACGGCGATCAGATTCTTTTGTTGTTGGACAAGAATTCCGATCCGGCCAAACCGACGGTGGTGGAGTTCTTTTACATCAGCCAGACGGGGGGCGGCGGCCGGTGGGGTTTGAATCCGCGGTTGCTCGGGCCGTCCTTCGATCTGCCTCTCGAGAACATCACCTGGAAAGTTTACGTGCCGCAAAACTGGAAGATCAAAGATTGGGAGAGCACGCTACAACTGCGGTCGGAAGCAGTCCGAACGTTGCCCGCAACCTTGAGCCTCGATCATTACATCGAAACCGAAACGGGCCGGCGACAGGCCAACGTCAAGCAAGCCGAAAACTTATTGCAGTTGGGCAACGAGTTCCTGCAAAACGGCGTGCCGCAGCAAGCCCGCAAAGCGTACCAAGCCGCCTGGCGCATGTCGCCGCAAGACGCCGCCTTCAACGAAGACGCCCGCGTGCAACTGCACAACTTGAAAATGCAACAGGCGTTGCTTGGGCTGAATCAGCGCCGGCAACTGGCTTTTGAATATCGCGAAAAGCGCGACGGCAAACCGATGCCATCGCTCTTTAACGTCTGGACCCCCGGGCAGGCGCCGGCTTACACGCAGCAACAGGTGCAACAGGTGCTCGAGCAAAATCCCGCTGAAGATAATGCCGCGCTCGTAAAGCTGGCTGAACGGCTCGTGCGCCAGCAGGACGCGGCCGTCGGAAAGCCGGAAGCCATTCGCGCGGCGTTGCCGGCACAAGGCAAAGAGCTCACGTTCACCGGTTCGCTTCAAGTCGAGACCTGGGCCGATTTGCGCGTGCAGCTCGAAGCGAAACCCACTTCCGATTTCTCGGGCAGCCGCAGTTTCTTCTCACTCGCTTTGCTCGTTGCCGGCCTCGGAATTCTTATCGCTCTCGCGCGGCCGAATTCGAGAGATGTTTCTGTCGCGGCCTGAGAGCCTGACTGAAATCGCGTGGACCCCACGGAATTTTCAGACAGGCTCTGAGCCTCGCGCCAATGCCGGCATCGTTCATTTCAGCGAGGCTAAAATGGTGAAGGATTAATTGCTTCTCATCTCTATCGTTGCCGCCTTGTTCGTGCCGGCATTCTCTTGAATCCGTACTCCGCTAAAAAGAAACTGCATCGCGCTTGAATTTGGCCGCGCTAAAATGCGTGAATAGGAGGGATGAAAGCATTCCGTGCCCTTGTCATTTCCATTTGTCTCGGCTGGCAAACTCCGTTCGATGCCATCGGGCCCGACGCGCACGCCGCTGAAAAAAATTCATCGCCGAAAAATGGCGCCAACCCGTTGACCGAGCCAACGCCGGAGCCGCGTTGGATTCCATCCTGGTATCCCAAAGCGCCGCCCCTTCCGCCGCCGCAAGGCGAGACCATCCAGGTTTCCAATGCCGATGAGTTGCTCGCAGCCATGGATCGCGTCCGTCCAGGCGGCACCATCCTCCTCGCCGATGGCCATTATCCGATGCCTCGAGTGCTCGTGCTGCGCGATAAACGGAATCTCACTCTGCGCAGCGCCAGCGGCAATCCCGCCAAAGTGACGCTCACGGGCAAAGGCTGGGACAGCAACAATCCACGCGACGATATCCTTCACATCGCGCATTGCGATGGCGTAACGATCGCCGATCTGACCTTCGCCGATTGCCGGTCCTATGGCATCAAGGTCGAGGCCGAAAATGCCCCGAAGAATGTGCACATTTACAACTGCCGGTTCCGCGATATCGGCGTGCGCGCGATCAAAGGCTCGGCTGGTCAGAATGAAAATGTTCGCGCCGTCAACGGTTCGGTTCGATTCTGCACTTTCGAAAACACGCGCGTGCCTCCGCCCGATTGGCTGTTCAGCGGCGATTACATCAGCGCTATCGACATGATGGCCCTCGAGAACTGGACTTTTAGCGACAACGCCTTTCGAAACATCAAAGGACGCAATGGTGGGGCGCGCGCCGCAATTTTCATCTGGGTCCGATCGCAGCGCGTGGTGGTCGAGCGCAACCTGATTGTGGATTGCGATCGCGGCATTGCCTTCGGCAACCCCGGCCAATCCACGGCCAACCGTTCGGGAGAACAAACCGTCTATGTGACCGATGGCATCATCAGAAACAACTTCATTGCCGGCGGACCGGATTGTGGCATCGAGCTTTGGCATGCGGAACGCCTCAAAGTCCTGCACAACTCCATCTGGCGTCCCGAACGCAACTGGAGTCGCGGCATCCGTATCGGCACCGGCACTTCACAAGCAGAAATTGCCAATAACCTTGTGCACGGTGAAATCCGGCTGGAAGGCGGCATGGCGGATCTGCACCACAATCTCGCCCGGCGCTTGAACGGCTTTTTTGCAGATCCTGCCTCGGGTGACCTGACGCTTTTGGAAGGCGCGCGCGAGGCCATTGACCAGGGCATTCCCCTGGCCGAGGCACCGGAAGACATTCGCGGACGGCCGCGTGGGAACAAGCCCGATCTCGGGGCATGGGAAATCGATCGGCCAAACGGTGGAAATGAATAGCTCGATCTCGCGGCGGCAGCCAGGGAACGGAGACTTGCAGCTTACTCCGAAGGGGTTCCGGGCTGGTCAGTCACTTCCTTCCGGCGCCTCGCTGGCGATGCGGCGGAATTTCTCGATCGCCTCATCGTAAGCTTGCATCGCAGCGGCGCGTTCCGGCTCGCGAATGGCTTGTCGCCTTTGCTCCCGCAAACGTTCGATCGTTTCTATGCACCAAAGCGCGCTGCGGCGTGACACGCGGATGGGTGCGTTGGCAACATGCACGTTCACAGGGTTCGTGTGCAATTGCGGAAATTGGCGCAGTGCCACCCAGCTGCTCTTTGTGATCGGCACACGAAACGTGCGCGGATGAATCTTGCCATCGGCCGGAACGCGCGCGGAGGCGGTTGGCCGTCCGTTTACAACAATTTCCACGAGCCGATCGCCGCCTGAAATCATCGCGTCCGTTCGTGAACCGTGGAGCGTCACGGTATCGCCACTCCACCTTCGGCCTTGGGGTGGCAGCGCGAAACCATGCGCCACCATCGCCGGCGTTTCGGGCGCAAAAGCAACCTTCGCCTCGATGCTCACTTCCGTCGCCGAATCGACTTGCACGTCATCGAAACCAGGTTGGACGCCGTTGACTTTGAACTCGAGGGAATGGGCGAATCCGTCGCTCACGTAGGAGCGTCCGCGCGCCAGGCCTTGGCACCATTGCTCGAAATCGAGGCGAGTTTGCCGCCCGAGCTGCACGTAAACGCGGCCTTGCCCAACGCGTTCGCCGCTCATGCATGGAAAATCGGTTTCGCCGCTCACCTTCAGCGGGAATCCGCAATTGAGGAGGTGATACCACATGTTCCATTCCGCAATGCGCGGCGTATCCATGGCGCTGATGAAATCACAGACCCCGTGCGCCACGGTCACCCCAATTTCCATCGCGCCTACTCCGTTCATCGCGGGCACGGCGAAATTCGGCAGCTCGTTTGCCGCGCGTTCATGCGCAGCCGCGAGTTCGGCTTCGATCAACACTCCATCTCGATCTTCATCGATGTCCAAAAATGCAAATGGCAACAGGGCCGATCGGCATTCCGCATCCGTGAGGCGCGCATCCTGATCCGCGTCGTGTTTGAGCAACAGCCGTTTCACCGCTGTGGGTGGATGAATTTCCAGTCCGCTGGCCGAGTGCGCATAGCCCACCACGCCCCCTTGCGCTTTGGCCCATTTCATCACGGGCAAGGTCCACGAAGGCCAGCCTTTGGTCTTCAAACCGTCCGATCCGGGATAGGTTTGATCTTGCAAATTGAGCAAGCAAACATGCCCGAGCGCTTCCGATCCGAAGCCGCTGATCTCGAGGTCATATTTCAAAATGGTGAGCGGTTTGCTCAGCCGATGCACGCCCGGGTCAAAAAACTTGCGCTGGTAATCGAAACAAGGGCCCCACGTCAAAACGCAACCGACATTCAACCCTTCCCCATCCACTTGCTTGAACATGTCCTCGGGCGTGACGCCTTCGGTCGGGCTCGTGTAATGGGCGCAACCGGCGCCATGAATGTGATGGTCGCCGCTGTAAAATCCAAAGGCGGCAGGATCAATCCAGCGTTCGAGCTGAAACGAAAGTTCGCTCCCAGGCCCTCGTGGAATAATCACCTCGCGCCGCAACCGCCGATACTCCGGGCCGCGGGTGAATTCCACGTTGAGTTTGCCGGGAGGAAGCCGCACGACCTCGCCGTCGCTCCGATAGATTTGCGGTTGGAAATAAAAATCCGGCGCCAGCCGCTTTGCTTGCGGTGGATGCACGTGGCCCGCCGCGTCGCGAAAAATAAAACTGGCCGTAACCGGTTCTCCATTGGGATCACGCACCCGCAGCGTGATGGGAATGGCCGGTTCAATTTGAAAGAGCACCGGCACCTCAGCGCGAAAACCGATGTCCTGAGTGCTCCCGCCAACGTCGAACACAATCGTGGCTTCCCGCTGGCCAGCGATTCGACTATGGACGAGAGCGATCGCATACGCGACTTCGAGACCGCTCAAGTGCGCCGTCATAGGGGGACGCGCCAACATTTCGATATCGAGGAACCGGTTGGTGTCGGCTGATTTGACTTCCACCTCGTGCAGGGATTCGCGTTGCATCCGTTTCGCGCTGAGCGGTGTCATGCCGGCAAACACCTGTCCGGCTTGCGGGCTGGAAATGCGGAGCTCCTTGGTGACCGTGCTCAAATTGAGAATCTTCACGAGGACCGGAGTGTAACCGCCTTGCTGGAGTATGGCTTTAGCCGGACCGCGCCGCGCCTTCACGCGGGATTCGGGATTCAATTCCACGACGAACAAAACATGGGCATCGAGTGCCCGCTGCAGCCGGTCCGCATCGGGCGGTTGTGTGGCTTCGACGATGGCTTTTCTGGCGGCAGGAGCCATGGAAGCTCCGAGAAAATCGAGCGCTTCCATCAACCGCAGAGCGTTGCTCGCCAAGGGCTGTGCCGCTACCGGCACTGGATCGAGCTGCGCTCGAGTGTGCGTGTTTTTGGCGAATAAAACACCGATGGCGAACAGCAGGAGGGCGAGATTAGAAGCGGCGGGTTTCATGACTTAATTCGGAATCAAATTGCTTTGCGCAATCTGAACGGAAAATTCACAGATTGTCAGGCCGGATTCATCGCGATAATCTTCCAGCCCCATGAAGCGCAAAATTACGAGGCGCCTGGCCAGCTTGCTCTCGATCCTTTTTCTTTTTCACGCTCTGGCAAGTGCCGCCCTTGCGGCCGCGCCGCCCAACACCCTGACCGATGCCGAACGGAATGCCGGTTGGAAATTGCTTTTCGATGGCAAAACCACCACCGGCTGGCGCGGCTATAAAATGGACAAAATGCCGCCGGGCTGGACCGTGATCGACGGAGCCCTGGTGCGCGTCAAGGGCGGAGAAGGCGGCAAAGGCGCAGGCGGCGGCGATGATATTGTCACGACCGAGGCCTTCGAGAATTTCGATCTGCAATTGGAATGGAAAACGGTTGCGAACGGCAACAGCGGCGTTCTTTATCACGTGTCCGAAGAACCGGTTACGGCCTGGCATTACGCGCCGGAAGTTCAAATCCTCGACAACTCCGCGCATCCCACTCGAGACAAACGGCAGCTCGCGGCGGCTTGCTATGATTTGTATGCGCCCTCGAAGGACACCTCGAAACCACCCGGCCAATGGAATCACATGCGCATTCTGGTGGATGGCGCGCATGTGGAGCATTGGTTGAACGGCGAGAAAGTGGTCGAGTACGAACTGTGGAGCGACGACTGGAAACAACGCGTCGCCCAAAGCAAACACAAAGACCGCGCCAAGTTCGGCACGTTCAAGAAAGGCCCCATCGCGCTCCAGGACCACACCGATCGCCTTGAGTTTCGGAACATAAAAATTCGAGTGCTGCCTTCGAAAGCGGAAAAGTAAACCGGCGCAAGGCGGACACGAGGGGCTGAACATCGAGACCCGATTCGGAGAACCGCAGCGGTCATAGGGCAGCGCGGGGTGGACGTTGGGATGAACCGGGATCTTTGGGTGCACTCAAGTAAAACGGCCGACCAGCTGGTGCGAGAATTTTCGGACTCGGGCCGGCCACTCGCTGTGACAGACAAATCACATTCAACCTCGGAGTCACCGCTATGAATTGGAATGAAACCGGCCGCGTTTGGGAGGAGGATCACGGCCTCCTCGATCAGGAACAAATTGCGCAATGTCAGCGCGCCGATGTCGCGGAACCTCTCCGCGGGCCGATGCCGACGCGCATGATTTCGAATGGCGAGTACATGCCGGCGCCTCAGACTGAACAACAACAACGAGTCGAGGCGCGAGTTGAAGCGCTCGCTGAAGAGGCGAGCAAAAAACTCGGAATCAGCCGCCGCAGTTTTCTCCGTGGCTCGGGCGGCATGGCCGCCACGCTGCTGGCCATGAACGAAATTTTCGGCCGATTTTTCCAGGTGAGCCCGATCGAAATGTTCGAGCCGGCCGCCTACGCCGCCGCCGCGCCGCCCAGAGACCTATTTGTTTTTGATGATCAATTGCATTTCGTGCGCGGAAGCAAACCATCTCCCGCCGGGCTCCGTGCCATTGCGCAAGGACCCACTTCCGCTCCCAAGGTAAAATCGAATCCATTCAATCCCGCAGGCCAATTGGACGAACGAGGCGAAGCTTGGGGTGTTTGGAATCCCGCGTTGGTCGGGCTGCCCATCGATCCGGGTTACGCGCACATCACGCAGTTTATCAAAGACGTTTATCTCGACAGCCAGGTCACCATCGGTTTGCTCAGCAACGTGACCGCTTCGATGGTTCAAATCGAGGGCGAACGTCCCCGCGCCCCGCGCAATGCCGAGGAAGCCCAGCGGGGCGAAATCCTCACGGCGGCGCAAACGGCTGCGGCGCGCGATTTCATCAACGAAATTTCCGGTTCAACGCGCATGCTTTGTCATGGGATGCTTTACGTCGGCCAAGGCAACCTCGCTTACATCCAGGAACAGATCGATCAGAACGAGCCCGATTCATGGAAAGGCTACAACATCTCGAATGCGGCCAAAGTCGATAACGACCCGAACAGCCTCATGCGCCAGTGGCGTCACGATGATGAAGAGGTTGCCTATCCCACATTTGAACTAATTCAAAAAAACTTTGAACGGCTGAAGCAACGCCGGCCGGGTCTGAAAAATATTTGCGTCCACAAAGGCTTGGCGCCGGGACCGCCCGATCCGTTGCGAGGGCATCCCGGGGATTTGCCGAAAGCGGCGCGCGACTGGCCGAAATTGAATTTCATCAGCTACCACGCTTGCATTCAGCCGAATTTTTTTCTCGCCGACACTCTCAAGGATATTCAAGGGGAGAAACTGCGCGGCGGTGTGCCGGATATCAGTTGGACTACGGAGTATGCGCAGTTGGTTGGGGAGATTCCGAATTGTTACGCCGAGATTGGCACCACTTGGGGATCGTCGGTGGTGACGTTTCCCACGGTGGCGGCGCACATCATGGGGCAATTGATGAAATTCATGGGGGAGGACCGGATTTTGTTCGGGTCCGATTCGGTGTGGTATGGCTCGCCGCAATGGCAGATCGAGGCGCTCTGGCGCTTCCAGATTCCCGAAGCGCTGCGTGAGAAGTACGGTTATCCCGCGCTGACCGAGGCCGCCAAACGCAAAATTCTCGGACTGAACTCGGCCCGCATCTATGGCATTCGCGCTCTCGGAACTGATTCCTACAAACCCGTCCCCAAGGATTATGAATCGCGCATGAGCAAAGAACTGAAGACCTTGCTCGAATTCGACAAGGTCACGGCCGATAACATGGCGCGGATGAAGGAAACTTACGCCGCGCTCGCCATTGAACCCGATCACACGCGCTATGGATGGATGCGTGCTTGATCGTGAGACGAGCGCTGTAAAATCTACCGCTGAATTCGAGAGGCGAAAGGAACAGTCGTCGTTGCGCCGGCAAGTGCTTTCGCTTGACGCCTCCTCAGCACTTTGCCTGTGGCAATTTCAGGTTGAGCCTGAGGCGGGGGCGGACCTAACTTGTTTTGAGGTTAAAGGCTCGGATTCGAAGACACGATCTTCAACCAGGATCGACATCTTCGAAAACGGTGGTCGTTCGGAATGCCAGGGGAACAGGGACAGGCTTTCGCACGACCAACCGGACGAGCTTTTAACCGCTTTGTTCTTTTCAGGGCGGTGGTTGTTGTGTCATTCGAATCTTGTGATCAGCCTCCGAAGACTCGATCAGCAACGCGCTGCCATTTACGGAATTTACCAGGAATAGGAGTCCTGAAACTTCACGTTGTGTGAGGAAAAGGAGTGACCATGAAAGTGCGAGATATCGTTACCAATGATCCCGAGGTGATCCATCCCGAAGCAACCATTTGTGAGGCCGCTCGCAAAATGAAAGAGCACGACATCGGCATGCTGCCGGTCTGCGACGGCGAACGGTTGGTCGGTTCACTGACCGACCGCGACCTGACCATCCGGGCCATCGCTGAAGGGGCCGATCCCTTTCGCACCCGCGTCAGTGAAGTCATGACCAAGAAAGTGCATTGGTGCTACGAGGATGAGGATCTGGAATCCGCGGCGCACACGATGGAAGAGGCCCAAATTCGGCGTCTGCCGGTCATGAACCGCCAAAAAAGACTCGTCGGCATTATTTCCATCGGCGATCTGGCGGTGCGTTCACGGGATGAAAAATTACTCGAAGAAGTGATGGAAGAAGTGTGTCAACCGGCCTGACGTCTTCAATAGAGGAGATATTTGGCGCGCTGTTTGCGAAAAGCTTCTTCATCCGCTTTCCACGATTGCACCAGACTGGCGGGTGAACGCCCATCGCTCAGCGCTTTGCGAATGGCGTCTGTGCCATTGACCTTGTCGAGCATCTCAAAATTTCTCTTTGATTTGACCGCTTCGGCGAAAAGATCACGCCCGGCGGATTTTTTGACGGCATCCAGCGCGTAATAATTAATCGCCATGAGCGGCGCGCGGCGAGCGTCTGTGAAAAACACCTGCACGCCCTGATTGGTTTTGCCGTGGAAAGCGCCGTAAAAGGGGACGTAAGAAATCCGCTGAAATTTCACGCCAGGCAATCCGTAGCCATTCAAGATCTCGCTGAATTTGTCGCCGTCCAACCAAGGGGCGGCGATGCATTGAAAAGGCAAAGTGTAACCGATCCCAATGCTCACGCCGCCGATTTGGCCGAGAATGCCTGTGGAAACATAATGCAACGGCGAATCACCCTGCGGGATGTAGGGCGACGTCGGCACCCAGAGCAATCCGGTGTCGCGCCAAACCATGTGACGTTGCCAACCGCGCATCGGCACAACGGTTAATTTGCACGCTTTTTTGATCCAGCCTTCGCCGTTGATCATGCGGGCCAGTTCGCCCGAGGTGAGGCCGTAAACGTAGGGAATTCTCCATTGCCCAACCATCGAGCGGAATCTGGAATCGAGCAGCGGGCCTTCGATGCGTTCTCCGCCCAATGGATTGGGTCGATCGAGCACGATGAATTCGACCCCCGCTTCGGCGCAGGCTTCCATTGCCAGCCCCATGGAACTGATGAAAGTGTAAGAGCGACAACCGGTGTCTTGAATATCGTAAACCAGCGCATCCAGATCCTGCAGCATCTTGGGCGTTGGCCTGCGCGTGGGGCCGGGTCCGTAAAGCGAATAGACCGGCAAACCGGTGCGTTTATCCGTGCTGTTGGGATATTCGATCCCGGCCGGAACATTTCCCGCCAACCCATGCTCCGCAGCGAACAGGGCCACGAGCTTTACCGAACGAGCCGAGCGCAAAACGTCGATCGTCAAATCGAGCGCGCGATTCACACCCGACGGATTCGTCAGCAAGCCGACGCGTTTGCCCTGGAGTTCTTTAAATCCATTCGTGGCCAGAACTTCGTTTCCAAGCTGCACCCCTGGCGCTGCCTTCACTGAAAAACAAAGGAGCATCCAAACGAAACAGCAGAGGCATATACGCATGCCTCAAGCTAAAAAATTTGTGCAACCGCTG
>JBFMDG010000147.1:0-12218 GCA_040754135.1 Verrucomicrobiota bacterium | reverse complement strand
CCTACGAAGTGGCATACGAGGGAATGTTTGCGTAAAGAACTCCATCAGCAGCTAACAAAAAACCCATGTCCAGGGGTATTGATCATTATCATTAAACTCATCAAACTCGTCTATGAGGGTAGTGGACTGACACAGTATCGCGGGTGTTAAGGCGTACCAGCGGAGAAGTACATTTATTACCCATAAGCTAAAATGGGTCGCGGCTGCTTGCTTACCATGAGTCGTGATTCCATTCAGTGGACCGTTTTCTGAGCCAATCAAAGTCACGACGATCAGATGATAGGCCTTTGGTTGCCCGATCCGCCCAGTGTGAGTAGAGCACAGGCTCAATAGTCGTGCGGCTTACCCACCGTTTGTATTCTGCATGCCCATCAGCAAACGAAAGTATCGAGCCCTTTAAGTGATAGCTTGCAGGAAGCCGGGGCCAAGCTGTATCTGACTTTGACACTGGGGGCAGCATGCAGCCGCCTGTGATAGAGTCAGGGTGTTCATCCAGAAATACATAAATTTGACTCGGATTTGTCCGATTAAAGTCGCTCATCCGTACGAAGAGTACAGTCCCTCGAATTCGTTCTTTGCTGGCAAAAAAATCACCTTCGGGTTCGTTCGCAAATCCGACAAAATAATTCATAGATACGCTCCGAGGCCGTTCCGCCAGGCCAGCGCTACGCTGAGCGGGACTCAAAAACGTATCTTCCGGACATTTGAACACCTTATGTGACAAAGTGGCGTATCGGGCTAAGCGTCCTTCTTTAAAACGGTCAATGTTAGTGGTGCGCTCGTCAACCGTCCAACTCATCCAGTCTACAGTCCAACCGATAAGCGAGGAGTAAACACCGGGTGAGTTATAGACTAACTTATCCGCGTTATCATCAGCATAAGAAGCCCAGGCAATAGATATTTGGCGTTTGTTAGACAAGCAAACAGCTTTCCGGCCTTGATGTTTGGCCTGGGCGATTGTTGGCAGCAAAAGCGAAGCGAGAATCGCGACAACGGATATTACTACTAGCAGCTCTAGTATTGTAAAGCCGAGCCTCGAAAAGGGCGGTACTATGATAGAATAACGATTGGTCACAAGAGGAACTACTCAGTCCATTCGTACACGTATGCTCCGCCTGAGGAGGTGCTCGGACCTCCGATAATAAAACCTGCATGGCTGTAGGTAATTGGATTACCATAAGAAACACTGAAACCCAAGTTCTCCCCGCTTGTCGTGGATATCACTTGAGTATCCAAGGTTGGATTTCCACCGGATTGGCCACGGTAAAACCAGACTTTGCCATTGTCAGTCCCTCCGCCATAATCAAAAAAAGGTGCCGCGATAACGACGTCCCCGAGAGAGTCAGCCGTATCGACATTACCACCTGTGACTGCATATCCAAATTTTGCGCCTGCCTGTCCACCTGTCGGAGTCCAGCTCGCTCCTCCATTGAAACCAGAAGAGTTTCCACGGTAGAGATACACTTTTCCTTCAGTTAACAAAGCTCCACTTCCATAGTTAGGAGCCCCAACAAGGATGTCGCCGTAGTTGTCGCCATTTGTATCTGCACAGTCGGACACGCTAAACCCAAATTTATCGCCAGAGTTCTCTCCGCCCGCATATGTTGCAACCGAAGATGACAAACCAGAATTGTTCGACAAACCCAGATAAAGGTAAACTGCCCCTCTGTTGCTGCCGAAAGAAGAATCTGACGGCGCTCCAATCAGCAAGTCATCAGCGCCGCCATTAACATTGACCTTGGCAATACTAAAGCCGAACTGTGCTCCCGATGCACCAAATTGTGACCAACTTGGCGAAGTACTTGGACCGCCGGATTGACTGTAAAAGACATGAACAGCCCCGTTGTCTGAATTCCCGAATCCATAATCATAGTCCGGAGCACCGACCACGACATCACCAAAGCCATTGTCCTTAAAATCACCACTGCTGACTACCCAGCCTAAATGCGCATTGTTCTGATTCCCAACTTTTGTCCATAGGGGGGTGTTTGAAAGACCGGTAGAGCTCCCTCCAAAAATGTATGCTTTACCGTCATTTGAATAACCTGTGCTGTCGTAATCTGGGGCACCGATAATAATATCCGAATAATTGTTTCGATCCACATCTCCAGCATCTGCTACACTCCAACCGAAATGGTCATAAGCATTCTCGCCTTCTTTTGTCCACGTCGGCGATGCTGGAGGTGGTCCGTTTTCAAATGAGTAAACGAAAACTTTTCCCGCATCTGTGTAATTAACAGTGTCGAAATATGGCGCACCAACCATAACCCCACCCGCGCTGCCTTGGTACAAACTTCCAACCCCAGAAACGGCGTAGCCGAATTTAGACCCACTTGGGTTTGTAGGACCAGCCCAGGCCCGTACCAAATTCAACGGATCCACAAAAATTGGGTACCGATAACCCCTGTCGGAGAAGAGAATGGAGACCTCGTTCGGCCCAAGTTCCACCATTTGTGCAAGGATATCATTGCCATCCGCGTCCCAACAGCGTAAATCAGTGTAACGCATCAACTCGTTGAGGCCAGTTTCATCTTGGATTGCAATTGTATTCTCATCCTTGTGTAATACCCACGAACAGCCTTTTGTTTGTATTCGCAAATCGATACGAACTGCCCCATTACCATCAGGAGGCTCATGCAACAAGAAATTCTGGCGCATTCCGCGTTTATCATTAATGTATTGAACCTGAATTCCATTCGCATTGATGTACAATTCATTCTTCCGGAGGAATTTGTCGGATGCCACAACTCGCTGACCACTGCCATCTGTTCACCCATAAGATTTCAAGTCGATCAAAACACGCCACTTCTGTCCTTTTTCGTCCGGATAGCGTGGCTCAATTTCAAAGGCACAATCAAGGAACGTAAATCGCAACCCATGAGCCCGGTTAGGTGCTCTGAAACTTCTAAATTTGTCGGACCAACTAATGTGGTATTCGGAGTCTTCAATTTGCTGGAAGAGGTTAATTAGGAAATCATCTCGCAACTTCAAGCCTTCACCATACGCAACAGGTTTCAAAATGAGAAAACAGATGCTTAATAACAACGCGCATTTCCAAGATGTTTTGAATCCTCTTTTCATGGTTGGTTTCCTTTAATCTAGGTTGATTAAACAACCGCTGTTTCGCAGCCATTTTTTGTTTGGCTGCGGAGGTTTGCGCCGCTGAGCGTGACCCCCCAGCCTTTTGTTTTTTCTTGGAAATAATCGAAAAAGTCAAATGCAAAAATGGTAACTCAAAAACGCGCGAGTCTTAGTTCCTGTGAAGTAGTCTTGAGGCGCAGCCACTCGACATTAAAATCGCGGAAACGAATTCCCATTCACGCCTTTGTGGAGGTCAGTGCGATTTGCGCGGAGGCGTTGAGGGGATGGTAGTAGGTTGCCTGGAATTGGTTTCGCTGCCATTCTCACCGGAATGAGCGCCTTTAAAATCAGCTCCGGTTCGTTCAATTGCTGCATTCCTTTTCGTGTTTTCACTAGGTCTCCCTTGAAAGTAATCGCCATTCTCGCTGGAGCGTCGGCTCTGGAAGAGAGGGTCCCCACAGATGCAGCGGAAGCGGTCGAGCCTGATTTCCGCGTGCGCAACGGCCGCATCAAACAATCGATCATGGGCTGGACGTTCAATCCAATGCCGACTCTCGAGTTGGCCCGGCATTGCAAAGAGATCGGACTGGTGGCGATGGAAGGCATCGATTCCAAACATTATCCCGAGGTGCGCGCGCTGGGACTGGCCATTTCGCTGGTGGGCAGCCACGGGTTTGCGAAAGGTCCCTTCAACCCGGCCCATCATGAGTTCGTCGAGACCAGGCTCCGCGAAGGAATCGATCTCGCGCTCAAATTCGGGTGCAACAAAGTCATCACCTTCACGGGAATGCGCGAGCCGGGCATCAGCGACGCCGCGGGCGCGAAGCATTGCGTGGCGGCCTGGAAACGGGTGATGGGCTACGCCGAGGAAAAAAAGGTGCTGCTCTGCCTGGAACATTTAAACAGCCGCGACAACACTCATCCGATGAAAGGGCATCCGGGCTATTTTGGCGACGACGTGGAGCTTTGCGTGGATTTGATACGGCGCGTCGATTCGCCCAACATGAAATTGCTGTTCGACATTTACCACGTGCAAATCATGCATGGCGACGTGATCCGGCGCATTCGGCAGTATAAGGATGTGATTGCTCACTATCACACTGCGGGAGTGCCGGGACGGGGCGAGCTCGATGAAAACCAGGAGCTCAATTATCCGGCCATTCTGCGCGCCATTCTCGAGACGGGTTACGATGGGTTCGTGGCGCAGGAGTTTATTCCCACGTGGACGGACCGAATTGCCGCGCTCCGTCACGCCGCAAAAGTTTGCGACGTTTGATTGTTTTTCGCAGGTTGTTCCCTCACTGCTTTCCGCGAAAGAACATGGGAAACGACGAATCTGAAGAAAACTGGAATGGATTTGTCGGATGCAGAACTTCGAGAAATGAACTCCGCTGTCGAAGGTCCGGGGATATCTCGATCGTCAGTGTATCACCTGAAGCGCCATAGAGAAGAAAGGTGCCTCCTTGGGCGCTCTTCGCTCTTTCTGGTTGATCCGAAATCAGGATTGACTGTCTGTTCCCAACAGGAGTAAAAGCGCATTTACCTCGGAGAAGGCCGTTCAGAGTTCTCCCTGGGGCCGCAAAACTAAAAAATCCGGCAAATGAACTTTCCTTGGCATATGAAACCTTTTCCCACTCCACTGAACACCAACCCCTCATTCCGTTTTTCAGGCCTCATCGTTTACAAGTCACTCTCCCCACTAAAAATGGCTTTGGCGGCGGCTGCTTTTGCGTTCATACCTCTCATCACAGCAGAAATCTCAACGGAGTTGTATTCCGACGTCGTTGATCGCGGACAGGATTTTGATGTCTACGAGACCGTCACCATGCAGACCGATCTGCTGGGCACGACAATCGGGATGACCACGAACCGTTTTACACTTCTTGAAAACTGCCTGAACTATTTGGAAGACGGGCAATGGAAAGCGAGTGAGGACTTCATCGAATCCTTTCCAGAAGGAGCTGTGGCGCGACGCGGGCCCAACAAAGCTATTTTCAGTCCTGACTTAAATGCTCCTGCGGTCTTCGACATTCTTAGTTCAGACGGCAATCGGTTGAAGGGGGGGGTGCGCACGATTCAGGTGACTGATTACGCCTCCAACCAAAGTGTCGTTCTCGCCATAGTGAAAGCCAGTGTTCCCGGCGAACTCCTTCCGCCAAACCGGGTCATTTACAGGGACGCTTTTGAAGGATTACACGCCGATGTTGTTCTGGTTTGGCAGCACAATTATTTTGCCCAGGATGTGGTGCTGCGGCAGGAACCCCGCCTCCCTGAGGGCATGGCGGCCGATTCCTCTCGGCTGGAGGTCGTCACCGAAATTGTCGAATCGCCCGCACCGGCAATCCAAAAACAGACAGTAGATGCAGGCAAAGCGGGACAGATCGAAGATCACGGGGTCATCAGGCTAGGGCGTCTTTCTTTCATCATGGGGAAAGCGTTCCCTGTCACGGGCGACCCGGCCTGGGCTGTGGGAGGTTTGAATACATCCGCTGACGGAATTCCAGTCCTCAAGCAGTTTCATGCGCTGGTTGACGGGAGAAATTTCCTGGTCGAGTCAGTCGCCTGGACCGAGGCACAGCCCCATCTGAAAGGATTGGAACCACCCCAGCAGGCGCGGACCGGCTCAACCGATCAAAAGAACCATGCAGCCGTTCGCGTGTGGCCAAAGAGGGCCAAAGATCTGGCCGCGAGAAGGCCAATGCAGTTGGCGCAGTTGGATTACGAGCCGCAGGGCTACGTGGTGGATTTCGTGATATTCCGGACGAGGGAACACCAACCACACTGCAAAGCGGCCAAACCTATTATATCAAAACGAGTTATTACAGCGGCTCCGCGGTGACGTTTCAGCCTGATTGCCGCATCAAATTCAAGAACAATGCTTACATGCTGCTGTACGGATCGCTCACGTTTCCTGCTGCTGGCCAGGCTCCCGCGATTCTTACTTCGCGCAATGACAGCAATTACGGCCAGGCAATACAAGGAGTTCCAGAAGAGATCAACAGCGACGGGAATCCGGCACTCCACAAAGCGTCCAAGGCCCTCTGGATTTATTACGTGAGCTTTCCAACCACGATTCGGAACGCGCTGATTCGCTGGGCGCAAACCGGGATCGCCTACGATAGCAACTCTGGCGTTTGCCCAACACACACGGTGCAGGACTCGCAATTCCAGTACTGCACCACGTCAATCAACCTGAATTTCTCCGGCTGCGGTTATCCCGTGCTGAGCCTGATCAATGTCAAGAAATGCCTTTCCGGCGGAATTTACGGATACGCGCCTTACACGGGCACGATGAACGAGGATTGCGGCGTCGTTTCCATTGCCAGCGTGAATGATCCCGCACAAGACAATGCCTCCGGAGATGCAAACAAAAACAGCCAGTCCGAAGGAACATTCGTGGTCGTGAACGCGAACCGAATTGTGGCCGCCTTTTTTGATACACATCTCAGTGCGTACCTCCTGGGCACTCAGAATTTCCCAGGCATCGTGTCCCCTCGTTCGACCGGTCGGGCTGTTTCCACAGATGGAGGCGCCACATTTCTGGATCGGGGAGCTCTGCCTCCCAGCGCCCCGCAAAATACATCACAGGGCGACGCCGGCGATCCTGTAATGGCTCGCGACAAAGTCAGTCAGGCGATTTATCTCCTGGTCAATCCTTCCCGTGAGGTGCCGACCTGGTTTGGTTTCAGGCTCTGGAAATCCACAGACAATGGAGAGACCTTTTCCTTGATCCATACCGATGTTTTTAATGGGAATGTGAGTAGAGCAGACAGGGTTTCGATTGCGGTGAACAATTTTTCCGGATTAGCCAACTCAGGCCACCTGTACGTGGCCGGATGGTCCCAGAGCACATTCGCAATTCATGTGGCCCATTCCGCTAACGGTGGTCTGGACTGGGATGACATCACTTCACTTGGTTCTGGCTTTATTCCTGAGGTGGTGATCGGTCAAGGCGGCAAAGTTTATGTTTTTTACCTCGTGAGCAGTTTCAATGGGACCTCGTATCAGACAGAACTCAGGTATAGGTGGCTTCCCGTTGGCGGCTCGTGGCAAACCAGCCAAATCGTTCCCGTTCACACGGATGGCGAGTTTTTCTACTCCACTGAATACATCGCCAACGGAAAGATGAAACGCTCCAATGCAGGCAGTGCTGACGACTTTTTTCACGCTTATGCGACTCCAAGAGCTGCAGTGAACTCGGCGAATGGTAGAATTTACGTGGTCTATACTGATTTGCCAGCCTTAGGTTCATCAGTCGACCGGGGTGATATTTGGATTAATGAAGGGGTGCCTGGTGAAAACGGATTGCTGACTTGGACAGGGGCACGGAAGGTTAATAATGACGGTACAGCCACTGACCAATGGAATCCTTCAATTGCAGTTAATGATTCTGGAACGAAATTGTTTGTTGGCTACTATAGCCGCCAGAATGATCCAGCTAATAATTCCTTGATCAAAGCTTACGCCGCGAAAGCACATCTTGCCAATGGGTTTTCCACTGCAACCTTTGATGTATTCCCAATCAGCTCAACAGCATTTCCACCTTTATTCCCGGGAACTGATGCTAGTACTCCTCCTGGAGACACCTGGAAATACGATCATGTTTGGGTGCAAACGGGAGTATGCTTCAATAGCGCTGCATACGTCGTTCCTTGCGACAATCCCAGTAAATTTATTGGACCGGTCGGCAGCCCGTACCAGAATTTTATGGCTGACGACTATACGTGGGCCGCAGCTGATGACACTTATTTTTATTACGCATGGTGCGATCGCAGCCTACCGTTCTCGTCGGGCGGGAATAACCGACCTGATGCTAATGTATTTTTTGGAAAAATGAGGCAATGATCCGGATTTTTTGCTCAATCATTATTCTCTGGACCGTGGTGCATTGCTTTGGACAAGGAACTGTGCACTTTGCCAACTACGTCTTTGCTGGCAAGCCCGTCGTCAACACGCCCTTCTTTGACGAGAGTGGAACGCCGCTTGAAGGTCCAAAGTATGTTGCCCAATTGTTTGTTTGGTTTCCGTTTCCAACATACGATTTTTTAGCGGTCAACAAGGCTGTGCCATTCGGAAACAACGGCTATTTCGATGGAGGAGTGGTGATACTGCCCCCACCGTTCGCCCCCGGTGCCTCGGTCTGGGTGCAAGTTCGAGCTTGGCAGTTTGAAGGAGGTAGGACTTTCGAAGAAGCAGCGGTGGCAGGTTTCTGGACTGGTACATCTGGAATTGTGTTTATTTCGCGCGCGGGCGGAGCCGGCGCGCCGCCGTCAGCACCCGCGCTATTGACTGGTTTGGAATACCCGGGAAATCCTTTAATGATCAGACAGCCGCAAACCCAGTCCGTCAGCTTAGGCCAACGCGCGACTTTGTTAGTGCTGGCCAGCAGCGGCGTTCAGATGTCTTATCAATGGTTTCAACAGGCAGGCGATCGCCCGGACGGCTTGATCGTTGGCGCGACGAACGCCACCTACATCACACCGCCACTGGGAACGAATGCCACTTTTTGGGTGAGCGTGAGCAATTCAGTCGGATCGGTGTTAAGTGAGAAAGCGACCGTGACCGTCGTTTCCACGATTCCCCGGCTGGTGGTCAGACCAGGGGCTGCGTCGCCACAGTTGGAGTTGCACGGATCCACAGGAAACACCTACCGGATCGAATACAGCCCGGACGTCAGCCAGAGTCACTGGACAAGTCTGGTGGAAATCTCGTTGCGGGCGAGTCCCTTTGTTTTCACCGACTCAAATTGGAGCAATTCAACATTACGATTTTACCGCGCCGTGGCGCCATGAAATGGGCGGTGGCCGGTGTTTGCGGAAACAGAGTCTGCTTTGGTGGGGGAATCATGAAGGACAAAGCGAAGGATTTTGAATTTTGCCGATGGGAATGTGATTCGAAAGAAATGGCTCGATCTGGCCAAATGGCCTTGTGTCAGTCCTTACGTTCACGGCGCCGGGCACTGGTCGCATGCGGATGCGAACATCCGCTTCGGCAAGCTCAAACAATGAAGCGACTCTGCACCATCGCGGGTATCCTCTTAACAGGCTGCCTCGGCCTGGCACAAGGAACCGTTTCGTTCAGCAACCACCAAGGGCAGTTGGTGGACGCACCTTTTTATGACTCTCAGGGCCGCGCTTTGGAGGGGGCGACTTTCGCCGCGCAACTCTTCTTTTGGAAACCAGACGGGGGGTTTCGAGCAGCGGCTAACCCGGTTCCTTTCGGCACGAATGGTTATTTCTCCGGCGGTTCGGTGGTGTTGCCCGGTATCGAAGAGTGTGGTGGCGCATGGGTACAGGTTCGAGCTTGGGACGCCCGCGCTGGTGATTCATTTGCCGAGGCCGCAATAGCCGGTGCATGGACCGGAGTGTCAGCCAGTCTCTTCATCCCGCGTGTGGGTAGTCCAAGCCGACCGGAAGCATGCATACCTGCGTTTCTCATAGGCCTGAAGTACCCTGGCAGCCCAGTTTTGGTTCAGCAACCGCATGCCTTGGCGGTTCAATCTGGTGAGCAAGCTACCTTATCCGTGATCGCCAGCAGTGGCGTTCAGATGTCTTATCAATGGTTTCAACAGGCAGGCGATCGCCCGGACGGCTTGATCATCGGCGCGACGAACGCCACCTACATCACACCGCCACTGGGAACGAATGCCACTTTTTGGGTGAGCGTGAGCAATTCAGTCGGATCGGTGTTAAGTGAGAAAGCGACCGTGACCGTCGTTTCCACGATTCCCCGGCTGGTGGTCAGACCAGGGGCTGCGTCGCCACAGTTCGAGTTGCACGGTTCCACAGGAAACACCTACCGGGTCGAATACAGCCTTGACCTCAGCCAGAGTAGCTGGACAAGCCTTGTGGAAATCTCGTTGCGGGTGAGTCCCTTTGTTTTTACTGACTTAAATTGGAGCAATTCAAAAACACGATTTTACCGCGCCGTTGTGCCATGAAACTAAACTGGAAGGCAGCCGTGTATGCTGAAACAGAACTGCTTTGTTGGGGGAATCATGAAAGACAAACCGAAAGATTTTGAAAAGCATAGGAGATTTCAATCATTCCAATTCCGGAAGCCGGCATGCTCCAGCAATCATGGGTTCACATTGCTCGAACTGCTGGTGGTGATTGCCATCATCGCGATCCTGGCAGGCTTGTTTTTGCCCGCGCTCCACCGGGCGAAAGCGCAGGCTAAAACGGTGGGCTGCCTGAACAACCTTAAGCAACTCGGTTTGGCCTGGCAGATGTATGCTGAGGATTCAAATGAAACTCTGGCACCGAATCGCCCCTACGGCGGTCCTGCAACTCCCCTCGGGCCAGCGTGGGTCTTGGGCTGGCTGGAAAATAATTCTCCTTGGGATTGGCCGGATAACACCAATGTCCTGCACCTTAAAAACAGCCTTTTGGCGCCCTATCTGGCATCGGCCGTGCCTTTGTGGCGCTGTCCTGCAGACAAAAGCACCACCTTGATTTATGGGCAGCGACTCCCGCGTGTTCGGAGTTATTCCATGAACTCGTACATGGACAGCACGCCATTTCGAGAAGAGATCGGCCCTTGGAGAATCTTCGTCAAAACGAGTGATATTCTGGTTCCGAGCCAAATGTTTGTCTTGATCGACGAACGCGAAGACACCATTGACGACGGCTTTTTCGTCATAGACACGTTTGAACCAAAACCATTGATGTACAGTGCCCCGCGTTCTACGCACAACGGCGGAGGGATCTTGAGTTTTGCCGATGGGCATGTGATCCGAAAGAAATGGCTCGATCTGGCCAAATGGCCTTGTGTCAGTCCTTACGGTCATGGCGCCGGGCATTGTGGAGACCATCTGGAGCGCATCGATGCCGCGCCGCGCGATCTGGGCTGGCTGCGGCAACACACGACCATTCCGAAATAATTCGTTTTGACCATGAAGACTGACGTAATTGAAGCAACCCTCACCACTTCCTATGAACCCCTTGCCCACTCAAGCGAACGCAACTAATTCCTACGTTTTGTCGAGGAGCGGTTTTAAGCGCTGCACGCCTCGCCTTGGACGGACTCTGACGGCCTTGTGCTTTTGTTTCACGTCATTCCTTGCGGCGCAAGTCTCGATGGAGCTTTCATCCGGAGTTATCGAGCGCGGCCAGGATTTCGATGCGTACGAAACCGTCCTTGCTGAAACAGGTGCCCTCGGCACAACTCGAAAGAGCACCAACCGGTTCACACTCCTTGAGAACTGCCTTAATTATTTGGAAAACGGCGAGTGGAAAGCCAGCGAGGATCTCATCGAAGCATTTCCAGCAGGAGCCATAGCGCGACGCGGCCCGAACAAAGCCATTTTCAGTCCCGACCTAAACGCTCCTGCAGTTTTTGATATTGTCACTTCCGATGGCAAAAGAGTGCGGGGTGGAGTTCGGCAAATTCAACTTACAGATCCAGCGACAGGCCAGAGCACGATTCTAGGCAGGGTAAGAGAATCCGTTAAAGGCCAATTGATCCCGCCAAACCAGGTGCTTTATCCGAATGCATTTGATGGAATCGAGGCGGATGTCGTGCTCATTTGGAAGCATAATCTCTTCAGCCAAGATATTGTTCTGCGGAAGCAGCCTGCATTACCACCCGATTTCAATCCAACAGGTTACCGCCTTGAAATCGTGACGGAGTTCATGGTCGAACGGCAACCCGAGCTGCGTACCAGAACCGTTCAATCCATCAATCAGCTTGAGTTAAATGATGACGTGCTGATTGATTTCGGGGCATTGACCACGATTGTTGGAATAGGGTTTCCTCTCGATGATGAAAGCGGATTGAACGTGGGCGGTTGGGACTTGACAACCGAAGGAACACCATTGCTGAAGCAGTGGCACGTGGCGGACGATGGAAGGCAATTTTTGATTGAATCGATCACCTGGAGAGAAGTGGCGGGGAACCTGGACAAGCTGGCGAACGCGCAAAGGGCAAATAACGCTGGGGCGACAGGAAATGTGTTGATGCAAGCTCGCGTTTGGCCATTACCTGTCATTAAAAACCCCAGACGAGAACCAATGCAGGTGGCTTCCTCGTCTTAGAGCCTGTCTGAAAATTCCGTGGGGTCCTGTTTTCTCGCAAAAGGCCGGATGGCAAGGCGCGACGAGCGAGCATACCCGCAGTGGTCTGTGAGTGAGGAGCAA
>JBFMDG010000146.1:0-12227 GCA_040754135.1 Verrucomicrobiota bacterium | reverse complement strand
TGACAGGCGCCGGCGCGGGGTACTTCCAGGGGGGCATTATCGAAATTCCCGGGATTCCTCTCGATGGTATTGCGCGATTTCAAGTGCGGGTTTGGGCGAACGAGAATGGGACTATCACGAGTTACGAGATGGCCACTCGCCGAGCCTCCTCGAATTCGTTTGATTCTCAACCATTGGGCCAAACGCCGGAGCGCCCTCCCGCATCACTCTTGGGTTTAGCCAGTTTTAAGCTGGGTGGGAGCCTTCCCCCGAATCCCATTCCAGCACCTGATCCCTGCGATTGTTTCTTCCGCCTCGTCACTCGTGATTTTGAAGTTTCTGTTCAGCACACTCCGGATTATCTCGTTTGGGATCTCTCGGGCACGGGAGAAAAGGTGCTCGTTCACAGCTGGCAAATCACCTATTTGTCGCCATTATTAGTCGCGGTTTACAACAGCTGGCTTATCTATGATCCCTCAGGAAACTATCAGTGGGTGGTCAGTGATTCTTCGCTGGAACCCGGCATTTGGGAAGTCGGGAATATCTCGGCAGACGGCAAGACGGCGGTCGGAACCCGATTGCTGGACAATGTCCGCACTGGATTCATAGGCCACCCCAAACTCGACATTGAGTTGCCTCTGGAAAGCGCCAAGGCCATCAGTGGCGATGGCCGTTTTGTCTTTGGCGAAGATAAGACAAACGCCTGGGTCCGCCTGGAGCTTGGCACCAACCAAAAAACTGTCATTAACCGTTTGCCGGCTGAAACGATCGAACGCGTGGTCGCGGTTTCACATGATGGGGACCGCGCCCTTTTTTCAGGGCAAATAAACGGGTCGGGATCTCACCTCCTCTGGAGCCGGATTGCTGGCTTGCAACCGGTCGCCATTCCCAACTTTGTGGTGATGAATATGTCCCCCAATGGCGAAGTGCTCGTCGGCCAATCCCTTAACGACACCGGCCGACATCCCGCTTTTTGGTCAGCAGGAACAGGCGTGATTTCGTTCGACGGCACCGGCCATATCACCGGCTCCTCATTCAATGGCAGCACTCTCATTGGTTACACTCGGCCGCCGGGAAGCATTACCGATATTCCGGCGATCTGGAATTCCGCCGGCCAAAAATACGCGCTCACCAACGTGATCCGAAATATCGATACAACCAAAACCAATTTTCTGTCGCTGGATGCAATCAGTTATGATGGGCGCAGGATTACCGGACTTCTCCCGGGCCTGGTCATTCGCAAATTGGTCTGGTCCGCCGGCATCGCCCTGGACAATGAAGGACCGCGCGTGAGCGCTGTGCGATTGCCTGATGGGAAATTGGAACTCCGCTTCAATACGCGGGTTGGCTGGAAATATCGCGTATCATCCACATCCGATTTCATGCAGTGGACCCCGGTCGAGAACGATCTGAATGGCAATGACGCGATGCGGATAGTCACCGTCTCCCCGAACGCAGCCAAGGCCATATTTTTTAAAGTGGATTTGTTGCAGCCTTGACCAATCGCTGCCCAACTTAATCGAGCATTCCCTTTTGCCCTCACTCATCGGGTTCCGCATTTTTCCATTTGATCGAAATTCGCCTGCTTTGATCACTTTCTCTGCTTCGGCTGATCTGGTCAGGCCGGTTTCAGGTTGACCCTGCTTGTCCCTTCCCGATTTAATCCTGAGATCGTTTATGAAATGCCGCTCGAGTTTCCTGTTGCTCATTGGCCTGTTGCTTCCGATTTCCATCTCAACGCACGGAGCGCAGCCCCCCGGTAAAAAATACGACTTCCCCATTTACACGAACAAACCGCCGGGCCGGCAGCTTTCCGGACCGCATGCGCCGGCCACCACGCCGGCGCTCACGCCCGAACAAGCCCAAAAAAAATTCACCGTCCCGCCAGGATTTGAGGTGCGCCTCTTCGCCGCCGAGCCCGAGGTGGTCAATCCGGTGGCCATGACCTGGGACGAACGCGGCCGGCTTTGGGTGGTTGAACTGTACGAATATCCGCTCGGCGCTAAACCGGGCGAAAAACCCCGCGATCGCATCAAAATTCTTGAAGACACCGATGCCGATGGCCGCGCGGACAAAGTCACCGTCTTTGCCGATGGCTTCAGCCTGGCGACCGGCATTCTGCTCGGGTACGGCGGCGCCATTGTGGGTGTGGCGCCGGATTTATTGTTCTTGGAGGACACGGACGACGATGACAAGGCGGACAAACGGACCGTTTTGAAAACCGGTTTTGGGATGGAAGATCGGCACGAGCTTTTGAACAGTTTCACCTGGGGCCCGGACGGCTGGTTGTACATGACGCATGGCGTGTTCACCCACTCGAAAGTCCGCGATCCCAATGACCCAAACTCGAGCGGAGTGATTATGAACGCCGCCGTCGCCCGGTTTCATCCGCGCACCAAAAAATTCGAGGTCTTCGCCGATGGCACGAGCAATCCGTGGGGGGTTGATTTCGATCGATACGGTAATGCTTACGTCAGCGCCTGCGTGATTGATCATTTGTTTCACCTCACGCCGGGCGGGATTTACGTCCGTCAAAGCGGCGCGCCGACGCATCCGTACGCCTATCAATTGCTGCCTTCGATTGTCGATCATCGGCATCACATGGCGGCCTATTCCGGCGTGCAGGTTTATCTAGGCCACCAATATCCGGAGGAGTATCGCGGGACCATTTTGATGGGGAACATTCATGACAACGCGGTGCATCAGGACAAGCTGACGGCTGACGGATCGAGTTTCCGCGCGTCGTTCGTGCGTGATTTCGTGCGCGCGAACGACGGCTGGTTCATGCCGGTGAGCACGCAAATCGGTCCTGACGGCGCGGCATGGATCATGGATTGGTATGACAAATATCCCTGTTACCAGAATGCGAACGCCGATCCGGAAGGGATCGATCGTGAGCATGGCCGTATCTGGCGCGTGGTTTACACCGGAAACACGGCCGGCGGAAAAGTTCCCAGCCGCCCGCAAACGGACATGAACCTGGCAAAGCTTTCGAGCGCGGAATTGGTGCAGCTCATCGCGCATCCGAACATCTGGCATCGGCGCACCGCGCAACGTCTGTTGAGCGAACGCCGCGATCCACAAACCAAAAGGGCGCTCACGCAATTGGCGCGCAATGGCTCTACGCTCGAAGCGCGGCTAAGCGCCCTCTGGACATTGCAGAGCTCGGGGCAACTCGATGAGGCCACTTTGGATCAGGCGGCGCAATCGAACGATGCGGCCGTGCGCAGCTGGGCCGCGCGGTTCTGCGGCGAGCGCGGTGAAGCAACGCCAGCGGTGCTGGATCGTCTGGAAAAATTGGCGCGCGATTCCGACGCATCCGTGCGACTGGCCGTGGCCACCGCGATGCGCCAATTCGTTTCCGGATCTTTGACGGTGAACACTCCCCCGGCGGCGGCGATGGCAGCCGAGGATCTGCGGCGCATTTTGCAACCGCTCATTTACACCTCCGCGAAAGGTCCCGATCCGCTGTTGCCCTTCATGATCTGGATGGCCGTGGAACCGCAACTGGCGGCCGCGCCCGGCGCGTCGCTGAATTGGCTGCTCGAACACGGCGGAGCAACCGTGCCGCTCAGTTCGGACCTGGCTCGCAAAGCCATGCGCCGAATCTGCGACACTCAACAGAGCGCGGCTTTGGATGCCGCGGTCGAATTTCTCATGGCCATGATCGATCGCAACGCGACCGTCACCGCGGCCGCACTGGACGGATTGATCGAGGGTCAAAAAGGGAGAGCGATTCCTCCTACGCGCGCCACCACGCCGTTGATCGAAAAACTTTCCAGCAGCGGCAGACCGGAAATCGTCGAACGCGCGCAGCGGCTCGGCGCGCTGTGGGGCGACGCCTCCGCGCTCCGCACCTTGATTGCAACCATTCAAAACAGCGCGGCTACGCCCGATGACCGAATCAAAGCCATTCAAACTGCGCGGCAATCGAAATCCGACGCCGTGCGCAACGCGCTGCTCGATTTGGTTCGCAACCAGGCGCCGGAGCGCATCGCGATCGAGGCCATGCGCGCTCTGGGAGAAGTGGGCGGCGAACGCGTGGGACAGGATTTGCTGGCGCAATGGAAGAACTATTCCCCCGCCTTGAAACGCGCCGCGTTTGATCTGCTCGCCTCGCGCGGCACCTGGAGCCGCGCTCTGCTGGATGCGCTCGAAAACAAAAGCGTCGCAGTTAGCGAAGTTCCCGCGCCCGTGGTGCGGTCGCTCGTGCAATCGCGCGATGAGTCAATCCGCAACCGCGCCGCGCAAACCATCGGGCGCTACCGTGAAACACAGGCCGACAAACTCAAACTGATTGCCGAAAAGAAAAAGGTCGTTATCGAAGGACCGGTCGATTTGCAGGCCGGACGCGAAGTGACCCGCAAGACCTGCCTCACCTGCCATAAACTCCATGGCGAAGGCGCGGAAGTCGGACCCGACCTCACTGGCGTGGGCCGATCATCGCTCGATGCGCTCCTTGCCAATGTCATCGATCCCAATCAAATCATCGGCAAGGGCTACGAGAACGTCGAAATCGAAACCAAAGACGGCCGCACGGTGAGCGGCCGGTTGGTGGAGAATACCGACACGCGCATCAAACTGCTCGCCGCCGGACCAAAGGAAGAGGTCGTATCCAAATCCGACATCGGATCGATGCGCGTCAGCGAATTGTCGGTGATGCCGGAAGGCCTGGAACAGATGCCGGAGGCCGATTTCCGCAACATGATCTGGTTTATTCTGAGCCCGCCGGAAGACGGCAAACCACTGACACCGCAGCGGCGTCAGGAGCTGATTGGTGAAGGCCATCCGTCGGCGCAAATCCGCGAAGCGGTCGATGGTGAGTCGGTGGCATTGTGGAATCCCGAATGGCGCGTGCACGCGCCGGAATTTGAAGGCACGCCGCGGAAGCTGTTTGCGTTTGAAGGCCGCAACAACGTGCTCGAGACGCACCCGTTCAACCGGCAGGAAGCCGCCGCGATCGAGCGGACGGTGGAATTGCCTGCTGGATCCAGATCGATGCTGCAATTCGATGTCGCCGCCCATGAGGAGGGCAATTGGGAACTGCGCGTTTTCGCGGACGACCGATTGTTGCACAAACAAATCGTCGATAAATCGGGCGATCGTTGGAAACGGGTGCGTGTCGATTTGTCATCCCTGGCCGGGCGCAAAGTGAAACTGCGCCTCGAGAATTTTGCGAACGATTGGCATTACGAATTCGCTTATTGGAGCCATGTGCATTTGCACCAAGGCAATTTGAGTTCGGCGGCCATCCCCGCGGCCGTTGCTGAGCGGCCGTGATTGGCCGCGTTTCGCATTTCGGTTCGGGGCATTTGCTTTGTTCGGAGTCCCGTTCTAATCGGCTTGAGCCATTCCCGCGTTCCGGTACGCAAAAGAGCAGGCCGCCTGAGGCCTGCTCTTTACCGTAACCGTCGTGAGTTCCTGACGACTCCAGACCAACCAAAGTCACCTCACTAAAAGACTTCCACTTTCAACCCCGTGACCTGTCGCACCGTCTGAGCAATGCGCGAAAGGCTGCGCAATGGCAGATGACTGAATTCCGAATGCGGCGACGGGCGTGTCGCCGAATAAATTTGCACGAGAGAAATCTTCGCGCCGGCATCGGACAGTTCTTTGACACGTTGAGCGTACTCGTCGATTTCCTTCTGGTCGGGCTCGACACCATGAATGAGCGGAAACAACCCTTGAATGATGATGGGCCGTTCGCGTCCGAGCTGCAGAATGTTGGCCATGACCTTTTCAATGGGAACTTGTGAGCCATTGACTTTGTCCATGTAAGCCTGAGTTCCCGCTTCAAGCTTGGCCCAAATTTCATCCTGTTTCGTGAAGAACTTGAGGCCGTATTGAACTTGCGGCAAATCGAGCCCGGTCGAGTTCGTAATGAGGACGAGCTTGAAGAACGGCACACGGCCCAACGCACGGACATGCACCACGGCCTGCACTGCTTCCGCGAAATCGGGGCACAAGGTTGGTTCGCCATCGCCGCTCAGCGCGACGTGCCGCAGTTGCAACAATTCCGGAGGCACCGCCGTGCAGCGCCAGACCTCCGGGAGTTTGCCTTCATGAATCAAGGTGAGGGTTTGCAATAACTCGGCGGCCATCAATTCGGTATCCAGGCTCGTGTCGCTCGGGGGAATGGCGCGATTCACCTCGCAGTAGCAGCAATCAAAATTGCAATACTTGTCCGGATTCATGTTAACGCCAACGGAAAGGCCGCGGGCGCGTGAGGAGAGCACGACGTAAACGAATCGGTTGTTCAAGAAATCGCGCGGCGATCCAAACGCGGTGTCGAGTTGTTGACGCGGGAGCGGCAGCGGCCGGGTAACTGCCTGCGATAATGATGAATCAAGAGCAGAAGACATATCGGACTTTCGGTTAGAGGGACTTGGGGGTGTCGATGATGAATTCATGACCGTGAGGGCGAACCACGAGAACGGGACACGGCGCCTCGCGCACCACCCGTTCCGCGGTGCTGCCCAGCCAAACGCGCTTCACACCGGTGTGGCCATGAGTGGCGATGACAACGAGGTCGATGTTTAATGCGCGGGCAGCTTCGCAGATCTCCAAATACGGTTTGCCCTGCCAAACAAGGATGTTGTCAACCCTGCCCAAGCCAGCGCTTTCTTCTTTTGCCCAGGCACGGAGCTTTTTCTCCGCATTCCGGAGGGCGCCACCGGTGTCGAGGGCCAGCGGGAAGTAATTGAAGTCCGGCGAGAAAACCGGTTCGAGCACGAACAGCAGTGTTATCCTGGCGTCGAAATAATCCGCCATCGCGCAGGCATAACGCAACCCTTTGCGCGACGGCTCGGAGAAATCCACCGGCACCAAAATCGATTTCAACCGGAACGACGGCTCCACAAATGCAACCCGCCTTGGCTCCGGATGGCCAGCGCGGCGCGGCGTCGTTGCGCGTTTTCGCGGAGCTTTGGGTTGTTCAGGTTTCATACGCACCAGGAAATTCTTTTTTGCTGATAGCACCGTCGCAGCCCTATCGCACGCTCACTACACCCACCTTGGCAATCAGTGGTCATTTTTTGCAGAGGTGGTTTCCTGTGAGCCGCTTTTCCCGAATAACAATCGCAAACTATTGAGCACGACCACGACGGTGCTTCCTTCATGCCCCACCACTCCGACCGTCAGCGGAATCATTCCGGCCAAAGCGGCGAGCATCAGCACACCGACCGTGCCGAGCGACACAAAGAGATTTTGGCGGATGATCCGCCGCGCGCGCACACTCAACTCAAACGCCGTCAGAAAATGATCGAGTCGATCGTGCATCAGCACGACTTCGGCTTGTTCAAGGGCAGCATCCGATCCGCGCGCGCCCATGGCCACGCCAACATGCGCCGCGGCCAGGCTGGGCGCGTCGTTTACTCCGTCACCGACCATGGCCACTTTATGACCGGATCGAGACAATGAATGAATCACTTGCAGCTTTTCATGCGGATGCAATTCGGTGTGGACGTCTTCGAGACCGAGTTTCTCTTTGAGCGCTTCACCCGTAGCTTTCCGATCTCCTGTCAGCACAATGATTCGCAAATGCCGTTGCCGAAGTTGATCGATCACGGAACGCGCGGCCGGCCGGATGTCATCCCGCAGCAAAACGCGTCCAACCACTTGCTCGGTGCGGACCCAAACTTCGGCCAGACCGGGGGAAGTCAGCGGCGCCGCGATCCCCAGGTTGCTGGAATCGGTGCCACTGAGAATCCATTCGCGGCGTCCCAATTGCGCGGCCTGGTGGTTGATCTCGCCTTGAAGGCCGAGGCCCGTGAGCGACTCGAATCGCTCCACTTCCATCGGCTCGATCCCTTTTTGTTTTCCAAAACGGGTGATGGCTCGAGCGAGCGGATGCGTTGAAAGCCGCTCCATAGAAAACGCCAATTGCAACACTTCCGTCTCGCGCCCTGGAGGAAAGCTTTCGACCTGTTCAACTCGCAATTCGCCCGTGGTCAGGGTGCCAGTCTTGTCCAGCACCACCACGTCCACATCCGCCAGTTTTTCCACAGCGGCGCCACCGCGGAAAAGAAGTCCGCGTCTCGCACCCCAGGCGATAGCCGCCAGAATGGCCGAGGGAATCGACAACACCAGGGCGCAGGGTGAAGCCACCACCAGCAACGTCATGGTGCGATAAAAGGCGCTGCGCACTTCTGCGCTACTGCGAAAAGGCGGGCAACCCAGAAATTGCCACCAAACAAAAAACATGAGGACGGAAAGTCCGAGCACCGCGTAGGTGTAGTGGGAACTGAATCGATCGGTGAATCGCTGCGCTGGCGCTTTCAAATGCTGGGCTTCCTCGATCAACCGAATGATCTTCTGCAACGCGCTCTCCTGCACGCGGCGCGTGGCCAGCACTTCGACGCGCCCCCAGGTGTTCATCGTTCCCGACAGGACCAGGTCGCCAATGCGCTTTTCAACCGGAGTGGCTTCGCCCGTCAGATTCGATTCGTCCGCTGCGGTCAAACCTTTGATCACCTCGGCGTCCACAGGAAATTGTTCGCCGGGTTTGATGAGAAGGCGTGTCCCGGGCTCAATCAACTCGACGGGCCTGATTCGCTCCACGCCGTTAGCCTCGAGACAGACGGCGGATTTCGGCGCCGTTTTGAATAAGGACCGAATTTCCTTTTGTGTCCGGCCGGCCGCATAATGTTCGAGCGCACTCGAGAAAGAGAACAAAAACAGCAAGGTCGCCCCTTCTCCCCAGGCGCCAATGCTGGCGCTGCCAAAGGCCACCACCAACATCAAGAAATGCACGTCCAGTGTGCGCTTTTGCAGTCGCTCCCAAACCTCCTCGAACGTGAACCAACTTCCGGTGAGATACGCCAGCAGATACAAAACCGTCGAGGCCTTCCCTGCGCTCATCATCGCCGCCGTCAAACCCAATACCCCGCAAAGAATCGCTGCGACCAACTTCTCCTTCCACTCGCGATCAAGTTCATCGCCCTGCAATACCAGGGAACGCGGCGCCAAAGATTTCGACCAAAAAACTTCCTGCCAATGCCACTTCTCGCGCCCGGGCTCCGCGTCAGGCCGAAGTATCGTTGTCGCGTCTCCAGCGTGTTCAACGACGCATTTCCGCTGCAGCACCGCGTCACCTGCCCTGCCGCATTGAACGCAGTCTTCCGCCCGATCGAGCAAACCACAATGCTGCCACGATGCGGTGTCTTGAATGGAATGCATGGTTTCCTGAAGCGCCGGTTTGAGACGGCCCACCGCTTCGGAACTGTTTGCCGCCGCAGCGATGGCCTGCCGTCCGCGTTCAATCCTTACCGCGGCCAAATGAGGATCGCGATCCATCCAATCCACGACATGCCGCAACACGCAGCCGCCAGCCTCACCGCTTGCACTCGATCTCGAACTCGAACTCGAACTCAGTCTCGATGACGATTCGTGTTCCATTTGGCTATCGGTTCCCTGACGAAATTGAAAAGCGGCTTTCCCCCGGCTCGATCATCAACTCTGATCTCATGTTGCAACAATGCGGGGTGTCCGGCGGCGGGGGCATGGCTGAATTTGCCAAAGCTTGTGCAGAAATTGACCAATGACCAACCATACCAAAACATTGATGACGGAGAAAGAAATGCAGATGTATAGCGGACGCGCTTTCATCCGGCGCGGCCACCTTTGTAGGATATGACATGACTTGTCTCTCGCGCGAAAAAGCGCGTTGTGTTTGAATGCGCAAAATCACTGCGCACCCGAAATGAAAACCAGCATCTGCGTCGGAGCTAAAACTCAAACTCCCCTTTCGCAACTCACACAAGGCGGCGGCATTATTCGTCTTGTTTGGGAACGCTTGCCGGTCTTGCTTGCGGCCTTGGTTGTGATTCGCTCTCTTCTTTTCGCAACAGCGCAAGGCGCCGAAATCAAAACAGTGGCGGGCACCGGTCAACCCGGCTATTCCGGCGATGGCGGTCCGGCTGCCATGGCAAAATTAAATAATCCCTTTGGCCTGGTCCGCGGTCCCGATGGCGCGCTCTACATTTGCGAAGTCGGTAATCATGTCATCCGCAAAATTGCCGTTGATGGAACCATTTCCACCGTCGCCGGCACCGGTGAACGCGGTTATTCCGGCGATGGCGGTCCGGCCACGCAGGCGAAGTTGAACGAACCGTATGAGATTCGCTTCGATGCGCGAGGAAATATGTTTTTTGTCGAAATGCGCAACGCCATTGTCCGGAGAGTCGATCGTGAAACGCGGATCATTTCCACCGTTGCGGGCACGGGGCAGGCAGGGTTTTCGGGCGACGATGGCCCCGCCACCGCCGCCACGATGCGGCAACCGCACAGCATTCAATTCGATCTGGCGGGCGACCTTTTTATTTGTGACATCGGCAATCATCGCATTCGGAAAGTGGAGATGAAGACAGGCCTCATCCGCACGATCGCCGGCACCGGCGAAAAACTCGTCACGCCTGACGGTGCTGCGATTGCGGGCACGCCATTGAACGGTCCGCGCGCGATTGATTTTGATCGGCAAGGAAACCTGTGGCTGGCATTGCGCGAGGGTAACGCCGTTTACAAACTTGATTTGAAGAAGGCCACGATTCATCACGCGGCCGGCACCGGCCAAAAGGGATTCACCGGCCATGGCGGCCCAGCGAAACTGGCCACACTCTCTGGCCCAAAAGGCCTGAGCATCGGTCCGGATGGCAATGTGTTTTTGGCGGACACGGAAAGCCACAGCATCCGCATGATCGATCTCCAATCAGGCGTCCTCGAATTGATCGCGGGCACCGGTGAATTGGGCGATGGCCCGGAAGGCGATCCCCTGACTTGCAAAATGGCGCGGCCTCACGGCGTCTATGTCGATAGTGACGGTTCGATTTACGTGGGTGACAGCGAAGCCCATCGTGTCCGGGTCATCCGCCGCGGATCCAGCCAGCGAAAATGAGACAGCGATGGCGCGGGTCGCGAGAGTTCTTTCCTGCGCGAGAAGTGATGTCATGCGGCCACTCGACAATTGAAAGCGCAGAATCCGCGTTGGGAAATTGCGAAACCCATCGTTGCAGGCTGAATTTGATCGAGTTAGTCTTGGCCTTGCGCAATGATGCTGATGCCCGGCACTTTCAAATTTCAATGTTCGTCGAGCGCAAACACTCGCCGATCCGCATTCACGCTGATTGAACTGCTCGTGGTCATCGCCATCATTGGCATTCTGGCGAGTCTTTTGTTGCCGGCGCTTTCGAAGGCTCGGTTCAAGGCGCAGCAGATGGCGTGTCTGAACAATTACCGGCAACTGCTCGTTTGCTGGCTGCTTTATATCGACGACAACAATGACGCGCTGCCGCCGAACGCCTCGACACCGGGATCGGGTCGGGACAGTTGGGTGGCCACGGCGGCGACATGGATTCGCGGCAACGCCTGGACGGACACGACCACGACCAATATCGAAAATGGCGTTTTGTTTCCGTACAACCGTGCGGTTCGGATTTACAAATGTCCGGCCGATCGTTCGACGGTGAGGGATCAAGGGCAGATTCCCCGGGTGCGGAGTGTTTCGATGAGCGTTTACATGAACGACATGCCCAATCCGCGCGATGAAACGTGCTGGCATTTTTATCGGCAAATCCGCACGCCGCCCCCAAGCAAGGCGCTCGTCTTTATCGATGAACACGAGGGCAGCATTGAAAACGCACGGTTCGTCATCACCCAACCGGGCGATTGGCGCTGGATTGATTTCCCGGCAACCCGCCATCAGAACGGGTGCACCCTCACCTTTGCCGATGGACACGCGGAGATGTGGCGTTGGTACGAGCCGAACACATTGCGCATTTCGAAAATGAAAGGATGGATTCAAGGCCAGGCGGGCGTCCCCGGCAAAGACCGCGATCTCAGCAGGATTCACAGCACCATTCCAACTTTGCCCGTCCGTTAATCATTTCCTTCATTTATGGACTGCGCCGGCAGAACGCAGTGGCGACGGCGCTTTGGCCTGCGCCGCTCGCGTCCGTAAATCCGGTGCGTTGGAATTGGCCAAAGCGGTGTCGCGCTTTCGCTTTGCCACCGCACTCCATAAGGAGCGAACCACCGTGGTTATGGACTGCGCCGGCAGAACGCAGTGGCGACGGCGCTTTGGCCACTTCGACACGCGTTCGCAAATCCAGTGCGTTGGAATTGGCCAAAGCGGTGTCGCGCTTTCGCTTTGCCACCGCACTCCATAAGGAGCGGGACCGCGACCGCCGTGGTTATGGACTGCGCCGGCAGAACGCAGTGCCGACGGCGCTTTGGCCACGCCGACACGCGTTCGT
>JBFMDG010000145.1:0-12228 GCA_040754135.1 Verrucomicrobiota bacterium | reverse complement strand
GTCAGTGACGAGGAGATTTCGGACACGGGCGATATGAAACCGTATGCCTTCACTCACGAAGGACGCGAGATCAAGCTGAGTTGCAAGTCATGCCTGAAGAAGTTCAACAAGGACGCAGCCAAGTACATCAAAAAAATTGAGGAAGCCGAAAAAAAGGCCGCCAAATAGGATTTGCACTTGAATCGACCTGATCTCAAAACGCCCCCTTCAATCTGGGCGCGCTGCGTGAAAACAACCACGGCGCTCGTGGTGGCTTTCGCGCTTTTGGGGTTTGAAGTTTTTGCCATCACCGGGCCGCGTGGTGATGCTCTGGCGCGCGATTGCAAGATTTGCCCGTGCCAGATGTCGAATTGCTGTTTGTCCTCTCCGACTGGGCCAACCTCCTCGGATGCCCCAGTGGCGCCAGCGCGGCCGAATGCCTCCCCGGACCAATTGATTTCATTGATGGCCGTGCTCGGGCCTTTGGTTGAACTGGCCCGCACGACACCTTTCGATTTGCCGGAGTTTCTTCAAATGGGATTCCGGCAGACTGCGGTTCCAATCTTTCAGCGGGACTGCAGTTACCTGATCTGATTTTTCTCCTTTCCCACCCGTAGTGTGCCTCGAGCCGGCACGCCACGGACTTCTTCTGTTCCTTTGGGCTCAAAAGTTTTTCCCGAATCTATGAAAACATCTGCTTTGTTGCTTGTGATGATTGTGATTGTGAAAGCGCCCGCTGCTGAAATCCCGGTTCAGCCTGCGCCAGGAACCAATCATGTATTGATCACGCCCGCGTATCTCAATGCGCTCGCCGACACGATGCGCACCAATCATCCAGCCTTGAATGCCGCCCAATCGATGATCATTTCTGCGCGCGCCAATGTCGATGCTGTGCGCACCTGGGAAGATCCAATGGTTCAACTCGGCGGCATGGGCGCCCGGACCGACATGCGCATGGAAGATGGCGATCTCATTTACGGTGTCGAACAGAAGCTGCCGCTTTTTGGCAAACCGAGACTGGCTCGAACCGTTGCCGAATCGGAATTGTCCACGGAAAAAGTCTCGCTCGAATATCGATTTCAGCTGTTGCGCCGTGATTTGGCGAAAGCCGTGTTCCGCGCCGGACTCGCCGATCGCGTGGTTGCCATCGGCGAACAAGATCTGACGTGGCTCGATACTTTCGTCACCGTTGTTGAGCAACGCTACCGCGCTGGGCAGGCTTCGCAGGTGGATTTGCTCCGGGTGCAGAACGAAAGAGCAAAGCGGATCGACCAATTGGTGACGGACAAGCATTTGCGGGCGCACGAGCATCTCACGCTCAATCGCATGCTCCAGCGCGACCTGCAGGCCCGCTGGCCAACCTTCGAACTCCCAAAATTGGCGCGACCGATTTCATTCAATCAGCGCCTGATTGATCTCGCGCTGAAGCATGAGCCAAAAGCCAAAGTGCTCCGCCAGCAGATTCGCCAGGCGGAGGCCACCGCGGAATGGACACGACGCCAGCGCTGGCCGGATCTCAGCGTAGGTCTGGAAGGACGGAATTATTCAGGGGACGGGAGTTTTCGGCAAGGAGCGTTGATGTTGAGCTTCAACGTGCCACTCGGCAATGCCGCCAAATATCGGAGTGATCTGCGGCGTGAAAAGGCCAAAGTGGATGCGGCTGAGCACGAGTTGCAGGACTACCAACAGAGCGTCATCGAGGAAATTCATCATCTCACGGTGCGCATCGATGCGGCACGCCGCGAAGGGAGCCTGTATGAAAACGAAATTCTTCCCCGCGCCGAACTGGCCCTGACCAGCGCGCGCGCCGCGTGGGAGAGTGGCCGCGGCATGTTTCTCGATTTGCTCGAAGCCCGCCGCATGTTGCTCGAGGCTCAACTCATGCAGGCCAAGGCCGTGGCCGAGCAGTACGAAATGCTTTCAGAACTGGTCTTGTGCTGCGGATTGGGAGATCTCGAAGCGCTCCTCATGTTAGGCATCATCGAGGACGCACCCGACACCAAACAATGACTTTCAACCCCTCACTCCTATTATGAAACCAAAAATAGTTTTATTCGTGTTGCTTGTGGCGATGCTGGGTGGCGTCGCCGGCTGGTTTGCCGCTCGGCAGTTCGGAGGCAAAGCCAAATCCAGTGAATCCAGCGGACGCAAAATTCTCTATTACCAAAGCGCGATGCACCCGTGGATCAAATCTGACAAGCCCGGCCGCTGCACGATTTGCGGGATGGAACTCGTCCCGGTTTACGAAGGCGAAACAGGATTCGAGGCCAGCGCCGATCTCGTCAGCCTGGATTCGAACATTGTGAATGTGATTCACGTGCAAACCGAGCGCGTCCAACGCCGGTCGCTGGTGCGCACCGTCCGCGTCGCCGGCACGATCGACGACAATGAAGCGCGCCACCGGATTCTTTCCGCTTACGTGGATGGCCGAATCGAAAAACTGTTCGTCAACTTCATGGGCGCGGAAGTCGTCGAAGGCGAGCCCCTGGCTACCATTTACAGCCCGATGCTACTGACGGCGGAGCGCGAATACGTGTCGCTGGCCAAACAGCCGCGCGCGGCAGTTCCGGAGATTCGGGCGGAGCAGGATCGATTATTGGAAGCGGCCGCGCAACGTTTGCGGCAGTATGGATTAACCGAAAGACAAATCGCGGCGCTTCCGGATAAATCAGCGACGGAAATTTACACGGAAATTCTTGCGCCAATGACTGGGACCGTGGTGGCTCGCGACGTTTATGCCGGACAATACGTGAAGGAAGGCGACAAGTTGTTCGAATTGGCCGACTTCTCGACCATGTGGTTCGTCTTTGATGTTTATGAGCGGGACCTTCCCTGGATCAAAGTGGGAGACGTCGTGCGCGTGCATACGCCAGCGTTGCCGGGTCAGTCACTCGAAGGACCGGTCACGTTTGTTGATCCAAACCTCCGCGAGATGACGCGAAGCGCAAAAGTGCGCGTCGAGTTACCCAATCCGGTCATCGAGGAAAATGGCCACAAGCGCCGCGCCCTCTTGCACAAGCTTTATGCCGACGCCGAAGTTCAGGTTCAGATTCCGGAGGTGCTGGCGATCTCGCGCAGTGCGGTGCTTCAACCGGGACCGCAGCCACTCGTGTATGTCGATAAAGGCAGCGGCACCTATGAACAGCGTAAGGTGAAACTCGGAAGGCGCGGCGACGTGGCATGGGAGATTCTGGAGGGTGTGGAGGAAGGCGAGTCGGCGGTGACCCAGGGCAACATGTTGATCGATTCACAGGCGCAGTTGAACCAATCCGCCAGCGGCGCGCACGCGCATCAGGAGGCCGAAGAAAACAAACACGACGCATCACCCGCGCACCCGGTGCCTTTAGAAAAGTTGCCGGACCTTTCCGAAGCCGAGGCAAATGCGGCGCGCGAATTCCTCGCCGTCGTGGATGCCGTGACACAGGCACTCGCGTCCGACGACCTGCGCCAGTTCAATCAAGTGTCGCCACAACTGCACAGCGCGATTCCGGCCTTGAAGCAGGCATTCGAAAAGAATGCGGCCTGGCAGCCATTGATCCAGAAGATTGACGCCAGCGGCCACCTCTCATCAGCCGGAGATTTGGCGCAAGCGCGAAAGGCATTTCTCCCGTTCAGCATGGCAACCGTGGACTTCGCCAAAGCCGTGCGAAAACGGGCCAGTGATATGGAAGGGGTGAAAATTTTCCAATGCCCAATGGTCAATCAAGCCGTGCCTGGAGCAGCCAGAAATGGTTTCTGGGTGCAGGCAAAAGGTCCATTGCGCAATCCATTCTTCGGCGCGGAGATGCTGGATTGCGGCACGGAGGTGAAACCGTGAAATGCGCTTCATTTCAATTCTGCGCCGATCACTTTGAACCACTCCTTGTATGATCAATCGAATTATCGAATGGTCTCTTCGGAATCGCTTTCTCGTCGTTTGCGGCGTCCTGTTCCTCATCGGATGGGGGATTCGCGCGGTTTATCTCACTCCGGTCGATGCCATTCCTGATTTAAGTGAAAATCAGGTGATTGTTTTTGCCGATTGGCCGGGGCGCAGCCCGCAGGAGGTCGAGGATCAAGTTACCTACCCTCTTTCCGTCAATCTGCAGGGATTGGCAGGAGTGAAAGCGGTTCGCGCCGCTTCCATGTTTGGCTTCACGCTCATCACCGTCATTTTCGAAGATAAGATCGATAATTATTTCGCCCGCACGCGCGTGCTCGAGCGTTTGAATTATCTTGGCGACATTTTGCCGGCGGGGGTCACACCGAAGCTTGGACCGGACGCAACCGGATTGGGTTGGGTTTACCAGTATTATCTCGAAGTGGATCCGCAAAAGGCGCCAAGCGGCGGTTACGATCTGGGGCAATTGCGCGCGGTGCAGGATTGGTTCGTGCGCTACCAGCTCAATTCAGTTCCCGGCGTGGCGGAAGTCGGCAGCGTGGGCGGTTTCGTTCGCCAATACCAGATCGAGGTTTCGCCGACGAAGATGCGTGCGGCCAACGTGTCGTTCGGCGAAATCATGGAAGCCATCAGCCAGAGCAACCTCAATGTCGGGGGCAAGGTCGTTGAGGAAAATGGAATGGAATTCGTTGTGCGCGGCGTCGGACTCATCCAAACCACCAATGCCGTGGCGGAACTCGAAAGGATCGTTCTCATGCAACGCGAGGGCACGCCCATCTACCTGCGCGATGTGGCCACTGTGCAGATCGGCGGGGATTTCCGGCGCGGCACCCTCGATGTCGATGGCCATGAAGTCGTCGGCGGCACTGTCGTCATGCGCACCGGCGAGAATGCCATGGAGGTCATCCGGCGTGTCAAAGCGAAGATCGCGCAAATCACGCCGAGCCTCCCGGCAGGTGTCAGCATCAAACCATTCTACGACCGCAGTGAGTTGATCGCGCGCACCATCGACACGTTGAAACACGCGTTGATGGAGGAAATACTGCTCGTCACATTGGCCCACATTGTTTTCCTCTGGCACTTTCGCAGCATTCTCATCGTCACCTTTCCGCTGCCTGTCTCGATATTGGTTTCGTTCATTTTGATGAAAGAATTCGGCATCACCTCGAATATCATGTCGCTGAGCGGCATCGCCATCGCCATTGGGGTGTTAGTCGATGCCGCCATTGTCATGACTGAAAATGTGCTCCGCCATTGCGAGAAGGCAGAGGAGCGCAAGGGGGGACGGCTGTCAGCGGCCGAGACGTGGCAGGTCACGCTCGAAGCCTCGCAGCAAGTGGGACGTCCGATTTTCTTTGCCATGGTGATCATCATCCTGGCGTTCATGCCCGTTTTCGCGCTCACCGGACAGGAAGGAAAGCTTTTTCACCCGCTCGCCTTCACGAAGACCTTTGCCATGATTGGATCCACGGTGCTGGCAGTGACCATCGTGCCGGCGCTGGCGGCGGCGCTAGTGCGCGGCCCGTTTCATTCGGAGGACCGGAACATAGTGATGCGTTTTTTGTTGCGGCTTTACGATCCGGTTTTGAATTGGGCGCTGCTGCACCGCAAAACAGTGCTGATGCTGGCAGGATTGCTTTTGATATCGGCGTTGGTGCTGGCGTTTGGTTTGCCGCGGCCGATTTTGGCGCAACTCGAGCAGTGGAAATTAACGTGCGTGGCCAACGCGACTCGCGGCATGGGTCGCGAATTCATGCCGCCACTCAACGAGGGCAGCTTGTTGTTCATGCCCGTGCTGCTGCCGAGCACGTCGCTCACAGAAGTAAAACGCATCATGGCCTGGCAGGACCGCGTCATTAAGAACACTCCCGAAGTCGCTTCCGTCGCCGGCAAACTTGGCCGCGCAGAAACAGCTACCGATCCGGCGCCGGTCGAGATGATCGAAACCACCATCATGCTAAAGCCAGAAGCGGAATGGCGCGATGGCATGACGCGCGAAAAACTCGTCTCGGAACTGACCGCTAAACTCACGCAAGTGCCAGGATACGTTCCAGGGTTTTTGCAACCGATCGAAAACCGCATCCTCATGATCAGTACCGGTATTCGCGCCCAAGTTGGCGTCAAAATTCTCGGCGACAACCTCGATGTTTTGCAGCAAAAGGCCTTTGAGGTAGAACGCATCGTCAGTCAAGTGCCCGGAGCTGTGGGCGTCGCCCCGTCCCGAGTGCAAGGCAAGCCATATCTTGAAGTGGAAGTGGATCGCACCGCCATGGCGCGATACGGTTTGCGCGCGCAACAGGTGCTCGATGCGGTTGAAGTGGGCATCGGCGGAAAAAACGTGACGACGACCATTGAAGGCCGGCAGCGGTTTCCAATTCAAGTTCGGCTGGAGCGGAGCGAGCGGGAAGACATCGAGCGGCTCGGCGACATCCTTGTTGCCGCTTCCTCCGGGCAGCACATCCCCCTGGGGCAACTCGCGAAAATCAGGCGCGTGCTCGGTCCTAGCGAAATCGCCAGTGAAAATGGTCGTCTGCGTGTGTTCGTGCAGGCCAATGTTCAGGATCGGGACCTTGGCAGTTTCGTTAAAGAGATTCAGGAGCGAGTCAATCGCGAGATTGTGCCGAACCTGCCGCCCGGCACTACCATCGAATACAGCGGCGAGTACGAGAACATGCTGCGCGCCTCGCGCACCCTTTGGGTGATCTGGCCGACGGCCATTGCCATCATCTTCCTCCTCCTCTACATCGTGTATCGATCGGCAAAAGAAGCAGCCCACGTGATTTTGGCAGTGCCGTTCGCACTCACCGGCGGCGTGTTCCTTCAGTACCTGCTCGGCTACAATTTCAGTGTGGCGGTCTGGGTCGGTTACATCGCGCTGTTCGGAACCGCCATTCAAACCGGCGTCGTCATGGTCGTGTACCTCGAAGAGGCGCTCGAACGCAAAAGAAAGCAAATGGGTTCAGCCTTCAGCGCATCAGACTTGATCGACTCGATCAAAGAAGGGGCCCGGCTCCGTTTGCGCCCCAAAGTCATGACCGTGGCCACGGTGGTGGCCAGTTTGTTGCCGATCATGTGGAGCACAAAAACCGGCGCCGAAGTCATGAAGCCGCTCGCCACTCCGGTGATTGGCGGAATGGTCAGCAGCCTCATTCACATTTTGATTGTTACCCCGGTGATTTTCGCCTGGCTTCGCGAACGGGAGATGCGGCGAAGCGCTTCCCGAATTCAAGGTTGATTCGGAGAAGGCGCGTGCGAAACTGGGGGCGCAATGATTCTAACTGCTGACGAATTGGCCAGCCTGGTAAATCTGCAACACCGTTCCCCGCATCAATTGCTCGGCATGCATCCGCTGGGCGACGGCTCCGGTGTCGTGGTTCGCGCGCTCGTACCGGAAGCGAGCCAGATCGAAGTGGTTCCAACGCACGAAAAGGATAAACCGACAATCACGCTGCAACTGCTGGATGATTGTGGGTTGTTCGAAGGGGTAAGCAAATCAGTCAATCGAGTCTTTGCCTACGATCTGATCATCACGAATCGCACCGGACAAACACGCCAGACGCGTGATCCTTTTTCGTTTTTGCCGACGCTGGGTGAGACGGACTTGTATCTGTTCGGTCAGGGAAATGAGTTGCGGATTTACGATAAGCTGGGCTCCCACTTGCGAGAGATTGACGGAGTGCGCGGCGTCAGTTTTGCCGTCTGGGCTCCAAACGCGCAGCGCGTGAGTGTGGTTGGAGACTTCAATGGCTGGGATGGACGATTTCATCCGATGCGTCTCCTCGGCGCTTCGGGGGTGTGGGAGATTTTCATTCCTGGCGTTGGGGAAGGATCGCACTACAAATACGAGATCAAGAATGCCTTTGGCGATTTGGTTCTCAAGACCGATCCCTATGCGACTTTTTGTGAAGCTCCGCCCAATAATGCTTCGATCGTTTGGAACAACCAGAAGTTTTCCTGGACAGACCACGAGTGGATGGAGCGGCGGAAGACCATCGATCCGTTGCGGGCTCCGGCCAGCATTTATGAAGTGCATCTTGGTTCCTGGCGCAAAAAGTCCTTAGCCGAGTCCTTTAGCTATCGAGAATTGGCTGAACCGTTGGTCGATTATGTGACCCAACTCGGGTTTACCCATGTGGAATTTCTACCGGTGGCCGAGCACGCTTTTTATCCTTCCTGGGGCTACCAGGTAACCGGGTTTTACGCTCCGACACATCGATACGGCACGCCGGAAGATTTTCAATTTCTCGTCAACGCCCTGCACCGGGCTGGGATTGGCGTCCTCATTGACTGGGTTCCAGCTCATTTCCCGCGCGACGACTGGGCATTGGCGCGTTATGACGGCACCGCGCTTTATGAGCATGAAGATCCGCGCAAAGGAGCGCATCAAGATTGGGGCACGTTGATATTCAACTACGGCCGGCATGAAGTGCGCAATTTTCTCACGTCCAATGCGCTCTATTGGTGCGAGCGTTTTCACGTGGACGGCCTGCGTGTCGATGCGGTCGCTTCCATGTTGTATCTCGATTATTCGCGCAAAGAGGGCGAATGGATTCCGAATGAATACGGGGGAAGGGAGAACCTCGAAGCGGTTGAATTTTTGCGCCGTTTTAATTTTCTCGTCCACACTGAGCAGCACGGAATCATCACCGTGGCCGAGGAATCCACCGCATGGCCGCTCGTGACGCGTCCCCCTTACCTGGGCGGTTTAGGTTTCTCGTTCAAATGGAACATGGGATGGATGAACGACACGTTGCGGTATTTTCAGCGCGACCCGATTTACCGCAAGTACCATCAAAACGACCTCACCTTCGCGATGCTTTACCATCATCACGAGAATTTTATTCTTCCCTTGTCCCATGACGAAGTGGTGCATGGAAAGGGTTCGCTTATTGGAAAGATGCCGGGGGATGAGTGGCGGCAATTCGCCAACGTGCGCACATTGCTGGGTTACCAGTGGTTGTTCCCCGGAAAGAAACTCCTTTTCATGGGGAGCGAACTGGGGCAGCGAAACGAATGGAACGCCAATGGCGAAGTGGACTGGTGGCTCCTCGAACAAGGACCTTACCATCGGGGACTGCAGCGCTTTGTCGGAGATCTAAACAAACTCTATCGCGCGGAAGCCGCCCTTTGGGAAACTGATTACGATTACGATGGTTTTTACTGGGTGGATTGTTCGGATCATGAAAGCAGTGTCCTCTCCTATGTTCGACAAAATCGGGACCGATCGAGTGTCCTCCTCGTCGTCATGAACCTCACTCCCGTTCCGCGTTACAGATATCGCGTCGGGTTGCCGCAGCCTGGTCACTGGCAAGAAGTCTTAAATAGCGACTCGGAAATCTATGGCGGAAGCAATGTGGGGAATCTGGGAGGAGTGCACGCGGAAGAATACAAGGTGCACAATCAACCTTACTCCGCCGATTTTACATTGCCGCCCATGAGCGTGATGGCTTTTCGCCCGCAAGGTTGACGGATCGCAAGTTGGTTCCATATTTAGCCGCCATCGCCTTCTTTGGCAAAGAACATGAAGCCCAATATTTTTAACGGTCCGCCCACCCCGGAGGAATTTCAGCGTCAGATCACCGAATTCATGCGCCAGCATTTTCAAATGGGCGCAACGCCTTCCGGCAAAACGGAACCTGTCGATGTTCCCCCGTCCGAACCTTCGCGCCAAAAGCAGACTGCGTTCGCTTTCGATCATAAACCAAAAGAGGTCAAGGCGTACCTCGATCGATTTGTCATCAAACAGGAAGAAGCCAAAAAGGTATTGAGCGTCGCCATGTGCGATCACTACCACCACGTGCGCCTGGCCATGGAAGGCAATGAACAGCCCAACTACACAAAACAGAACATCATTCTTCTGGGCCCGACCGGCGTGGGAAAAACTTATTTGATCCGCAGCATCGCCGACTTGATCGGTGTGCCTTTCGTCAAAGGCGATGCCACCAAATTTTCCGAAACAGGCTATGTCGGCGGCGACGTCGAGGATCTCGTCCGCGAATTGGTGCGCCGCGCAGATGGTGATGTCGAGCGAGCCCAGTATGGAATCATTTACATCGACGAAATCGATAAAATTGCCACCTCAACCCACATGACGGGGCGGGATGTCAGCGGCCGAGGTGTGCAAACCAACCTGTTGAAATTGATGGAGGAAACGGAAGTCCCCGTCCGATCGCCTCAGGACATTGCCGGACAAATTCAGGCCATGATGGAATTTCAGCGCGGACGCAAATCACCATCGGTGGTCAACACCAAACACATTCTGTTTATTGTCAGCGGTGCTTTTGATGGTCTCGATAAGATTATCCGGCGACGCCTGCGCGAAGCCACCATCGGCTTTGCCGCAAAAGGAAAAGAAGCCGAAGCTGAACAAGCTCTGGAAGCGGTGCAGACGCGAGACTTTATCGAGTTCGGTTTTGAACCGGAATTCATCGGGCGTTTGCCGGTGCGGGTCGTTTGTCAGCCATTGAATGTTGAGGATTTGTTTCAGATTCTTAAAACATCGGAAGGCAGCATTATCCGCCAATATGAACAGACTTTTGCCGCCTATGGAATCGAAGTGTTTTTCCAGGAAGATGGATTGCGGCGCATTGCCGAATTAGCTGCCGAAGAACAAACAGGAGCTCGCGGTTTAATGACGGTTTGCGAAAGGGCCCTTCGCGATTTCAAATATGAGCTGCCGTCCACTTCAATGAAACGCTTTGAAGTGACGCAATCGCTGGTCGATCATCCGAAACGCGCCTTGACCTCGCTTCTGGCCGAACAAGAGCAAGTGCAGCGCAACGTCGGGCATAAAGTTGTGGAAGAATTTGGGGAACGTTTTTTCCAGGCGCACGGTTTGCGAATCCGGTTTACGCCTGAAGCCGCGGATCAACTCGCATCCCTCGCTCAGCAGCAGGCCATTTCCGTGCGGGAATTATGTGAAAGCCGCTTCAAGGATTTTCAATTCGGCCTGCGGCTCATTGCTCAGAACACGGGCCAAAAGGAATTCACTCTGGATGAGTCGGTGGTATCCGAGCCAGATAAGGCGCTGAGCGAATGGGTCGTGAGGAGTTACCGAAAACCTACTGAGGGTACGGCGCCTTGAGCTTGAGCGAGGGTTGCGGTTGAGCTCGCAAGCATTTCCAATCGGGTGCAAAAGGATTAAAACAAAAAAGCGCGGGCGAACCCGCGCTTTTGTTGCTTAGAATTGAATTTGGTTAAACGGAGCGGCGACGAAAGCTGAAATAACCAAACACAATCGCCAAACCTGCCAGCACGAAAGTGCTCGGCTCGGGCACCGCGACGATGCGGGCGCCAAAATTGGCCGGCGTCCCATCCGAAAGCACGCGCAATTGCCACGTGTCCCCCACCTTTTGCCAAAAATCAGAAAGGCTGCTGCCGACGACGGGCGGATCATAAACCAACAGGCCGGATTCGCCACCACCCAAGCCGCTGAAGACCACGCCCCACGTGAAAGAATCGGGAACATCAACACTGAGGTCGGAGATGGTCACTGTGTTGAAAGAGTCGCTCACGCTAAAGGTTCCGCTTTGATACAGGACACTCCCCGGAGCAGCGACACCGGGCGAAACGATCGGGCCATCATTCTTCCAAAAATAAACTTCCGCCAATGGGCTGCCGGAAAGCCCCGCGGCGAAATAATCAAAACGGAACTCCGTCACCGTGCGGGCAGATCCCGCAAGCGTGATCTGATCGCCAAATAACACTCCGTCACCAGCGTTATAAACGAAGTTCTTGTAGCGGCTGGCATCCGACCCGTTGTCGTAAACGACGGTTTGGGCTTGCGCCGCGGTGCAGATCAGAATCGATGCCGAGAGAGCAGCCAAGCTCCGCGACAGGAGTGATTTAGTAGTAGTCATAAATACCTTGCAGGGTTTTTCTAAATTTCAGTTTGCCGTTTTCAGAATGAACCGTTTAACTCAAATTCGGGGTGATTTTTAAAGATTCGCACCCAAGGAGTCAAGCGGATTTTTATTTTTTTTGCCCGCTTCGTCCAGGGTAAATCACAACTGTCCAGCCATTTAGGAATAGGACCCCGTTCATGCCAGCTTCTTTCCTTTCGCTTTTTTTCCGAAGGCTCAACTCCAATCCCCTTTGGCAGGCATTTGCAACTCCGCCTATGTCCCACAGGCAATTTTTCATCAGCTGATTCTGCAGAAGCAAACATTGTCCGAGTGGCTCGGCTCCATCCATTAATGTGGACTACAAGCCTGCGCTTTCGCGTAACCACCTTTTGGGGAAGATCGCGTCTTTATTGATCGAGGCAATCGATCACGCTTTTGATATAGAGGAAGGCCATGCCGGTTTCGTCTTCGATCCAGTTGGAGGATTCCTCTACTTCCTCCATGAGAGCCTCCAGCACAGCTCCA
>JBFMDG010000144.1:0-12251 GCA_040754135.1 Verrucomicrobiota bacterium | reverse complement strand
TCAAGCCGGCTGGTAAAAAACGTTGCGGCTATTCAAAACGAATTTTTATTAGCTTGGGCGCCAAGACCAACCAAGCGACCGAGGAGATTGAAGGCCACACGCGAGCGAAACGCAAGGCTCCGCTGTCGCAGCGCTGCGTCAATGGCGGCTTCCTGTTCCAGCATATCGGCGCCGAGCCGGCGGCCAATCAGCACCAGGATCTTGCAAAACGCGAAGTAATCGACCCAATGGATTGCAGGTAAAGGTCCCAGGCGTTGGAACTTTGTGAAGTAATCGTAAAGGACCGCGTTGATCCACAAGAATTCCGTTTTTACCGGTACACGCTCCAAAATCTCATCTCGGCTGACTGGCAAACTGGAAAGAAATTTTCGATACGCTTCCGTTTTCTTGTAACTGGCCTGTCCATTCGAAAACTGACCCTTCCACATCCAGTTATTGGGAATGTAAACGAGCGCTTCTGGTATGAAATAAAACTGCTGCACATGCGACAACAACATAAAGCCCGATGCGTAATCAGGACTGATGTGAGAGAAAAGAAAACCCGTTGGGCTCTTCTTCTTAAGTTCGAGCAGCAGCGGGCGGGGAGCGCAAGAATCGAGTCCCTTCGGCAGAATATTGAAAAATCGTTGTTGGAAGCGGCAAAACATTCCGATGACCTCCTCACTGCTCATCCGATGCGCTGGTGGAAGCCTGGAAGGACCTGGCAGGGAGCTGGCCTTTGCAAAGCTGATGTCATATGAAATCACCGCATCTCCTGCCTTGGCCAAATGTTTTTGGAGAATCTCCAAAGCATTCGGAACGAGCCTGCATTTATCTTCCAAAATCAGCAGATGACGACCTCGCGATAGCTCGAAAGCATTGTCCCAATTTTCATGCATTGCGAGCTTCCCGGAGGTTCGGAAATAGCGAATGCGTTCATCTTTGAATCGTTGAACGACCTCAGCGGTGGCCGTCGGGGACTCATCATTATCCGAAATGACCAATTCGAAATCCGGCCAGGTCTGGCGCAACGCGCTCTCGATCGCGCCTCCCAAAATCTCCGATCGATTGCGCGTCGGCAGGAGAATGGAAAAAAATGGCTCCTTCATTCAGGACTTTGATGCTTCCTATCGGCTACTGGGCGGCGGCAGTTCTTTGCCGAGCCAGAATCGACTTGAGCTCATCACATACCCGCTTGACCAGCGGCGGTGTGAGATTCAATCCCGAAGGGAGGTTAACGCCAAAAGGGCTGATCCGATAACTTACCTCGTTCCTTTTCCTCGCCGCAACGGCTTCCGAGGATCCGGCGTAAGCGGGCAGCGAACTCAGCGGATGAAAAAAGGGCCGGCAATCGATGTTGGCCTCAGCCATCAACTCCATCAAGCGCTGCTTTGATAATCCAATCTCCGGATCGAGAATGACGGTGACCATCCAAAAACTGTTCTTAGTTCCTGCGGGCTCGGCGTTGAGTTGGACCCCTTCCAGTCCAGCAAGTTCCTGCTGGTACCAATGAAAGATCTCTCGTTTTCTTTGAATCAGTTCTTCAACTCGTTCGAGCTGCGCCAGGCCCAGCGCCGCCTGCAGGCTGCTCATCTTGTATTTGTAGGCGACCTCCGTGTTGAAAAACATCCTGTCTCCCGGTGGCCGCCCGTGATCTCGGAGGAAAAGGGCTCGCCGATAAACGTCCTCACGATGCGTCGCCAGCAACCCTCCCTCACCGGTCGTCAAGGTTTTTGATCCATGAAAACTAAAAACTCCAGTGTCCCCAAACGCACCGGCTTTGATGCCCAGAAATTCTGAGCCGACCGCCTCGGCGGCATCTTCGATGACACTCAAACCGTGCTTTGCGGCGACTGCTTTCAGCGCATTCCAATCGGGCATGCTGCCGTACAAATCCACCGGGATGATTGCTTTGGTGCGAGGCGTGACAAGGTCCGCGACGGCTTCGGCAGAAAGACACCAGGTCACAGGATCAATGTCAGCAAAAACGGGAGTCGCTCCCACGTAAGTGACGGGAGCAACAGAGGCAATCCAGGTGATATCCGGAACGATCACTTCATCACCGGGCCCGATGCCGAGGGCCAGCAACGAGAGATGGATGGCAGAGGTGCAGGAAGGCAACGCCATCGCATACCGGACATTCAGGTAGTCGGCAAAGGCCCTCTCGAAGCGCTCGTGATACACGTTGGCGTTTCGGTACCAGGCATTTGCCGCCGCGTCCGCCACGTAATCGATTTCTTTTTGTGTGATCCAGGGACCGGATACAGGAATTCGTTCCATTAATTCTATGATTTCGGATTGTAAGAGGCTCCCACCATAAAAGGAGCCTCCGCCGCGGCAAGCATTGTAATGTGACTCAACCGAAATGGCTACAGAATCATCTCATCACAAGCAGCCCGAATGAGCTGGCAAACGGTGAAGTCTTTCGAGATTTCTGGCGCGCAAATAAAGCATGTGCCAGCACTAAATCAATTCTCCCACCTCACGAGAAACTGCCATCGACCACGAGCGCAGGTTTCCACCCTTAAAGTGCAAGCGGCTATGAATGCACAGAAAAAATGCTCGACAATGTAATTTGAAATCCGTCTTATGAATAACCAGACAAGACAAGCTCACTCGGGACTTCCATGAAGCGAACCACTCAGGATTTATGAACAAAAACCTCAAATGGATATCCATTCTGCTGCTCGCATGGTCCGAGGTATTTTCTCATTGCAAAGCCGCGGAATGTCTTTATGCCCCTTCGGGACTTATCGCTTTGTGGAGCGGTGAGGGCAATACCATCGAAACAGCGAACCGCTTCGATGGCACATTGGAAGGGGGGGCTCGTTACGATGATGGGTATGTTGGCCGGAGCTTTAGCTTCAACGGAGGGACGGATGCCGTTGTGGTGCCAAACACTCCAGCGCTACGTTTGCAAGAATTCACTATAGAAGCTTGGATCAAGCGCGCGAATTCGAGTCGCGTTTCGGATTCTCCTTCAGGCGCAGGGATCTTTTCTACGGGTTTTGGAGGCTACTCCTTGGGAATCACTCACGAGGGGCACCTGGCGCTCAGCCATGTCGGAATCGTGCGTGTCGACTCAATTCGAACAATCACAGATCGCTCATGGCACCACGTTGCCGTAACTAAATCGGGTAGTTTTGTACAATTCTATTTGGACGGCCTTCCAATCGAATCGAGAGAATTGAAGTCCGTCTTTAGTTTCACCACACCATTTGCAATTGGAGCCGCTGGGAGAGCTATTGACGGAATACGCTACAGCTTTTTAGGTCAGATAGACGAGGTGAGCGTATACAATCGACCGTTAAATCCGGAGGAGATTCGCGCCTTATTCAACGCCGGAACTGTTGCAAAGTGCACCGAAGACATCGCACTTACTGTTGCAACGCCACCGCCTGTTCCAATTGGTAGTGAAATGACCTACACTTTAGTTGTTGAAAATCGAGGATTAAAAGCAGCTTCTGGTATTGAAGTCAGCTGCCCTATTCCGAGCGATGTAACGCTCGTTTCCGTGGAACCAAGTCATGGAACCGCCGGCCTCAACGATTCGGCGGTCCGATGGGAAATCTCCAGCGTTGATCCGGCAGGAAGCGTTTCAGCCCACATAAAAGTCAAATTGACAAAACCTGGATTACGTAGCTTGGTCGCGTCAGCGACTCGTGGGCTCGAACCTGACCTGACAACTCTGAACAATGAAGTTCATTTCGAATTGGAAGCCATCGGGCAATGTATTACCTCTCCAATTGGACTTTCCGCATGGTTTCCAGCAGAAGGGAAAGCAGACGATGCAATTACCGAAACTGCAGCAACAATTACCGGTGGCGTGTCTTTTGTTTCAGGAAGAGTCGGTCAAGCTTTTGAGTTTGATGGCACGGGTGAAGTTAGTTTTCCGAACGCTCCGGTGTTTCAAAGTGGCGCCTTGACTGTGGAAGCGTGGATATTTCCTAAAGTGCTGGATGGACGCAATGACATGTTAGTCTGCCATGAAAGTGTGAATTCTCAGTCTGTCCAATTCCAGTTAGCAATCCGCGGTCCCACGTCTGGAAACGTCGGAACGATTCCTTATGGGAACCTGACGTTTTATGTTGGGATAGCGGGGCTGCCAAACGATGACAGTGGATGGGTGGACGGAAACGCCCAGATACCTTTGGGTCGTTGGTCGCACGTAGCCCTCACGGTCACCGCTGGAACTGTTAGAGCTTACGTCAACGGAGATATTACGCGCGAAATAAATGGATTGACGGGTCAGTTGGCTATCGCAAACGGGCCGATCCGGATTGGATCACGTGCGCTTTCTCAGTTACCCGAGTACGGCGGGGAGCGGTTCAACGGCTTGATTGATGAGCTTTCATATTTTAACAGAGCCCTCGCTTCAAGTGAAGTGAGGGCAATTTACGCCGCAGGAAGTTCAGGCAAATGCGCTCCCTCACAAGCTGATTGTGCTGATGCGCCTTCAGGGCTTGTGGCTTGGTGGAGTGGCGAAGGGAATGCGCGAGATCGTGTGACTGGTGCTCAGGGACAGATTGAAGGGAACGCCCAGTATTCATCTGGGTTTGCGGGACAGAGTTTCTTGTTCACCGGCGGTCACGATGCGGTGGTTGTGCCAAATGTTTCCGAACTCCATCTGCAGGAACTTACGATCGAAGCCTGGATTAAACGAGCGAATTCAGGGACAGTATCTGATTCTCCTGGCGGCGCAGGGATTTTTTCCAGTGGTTTTGGCGGTTACTCTCTTGCCATTACACATGATGGCCGGCCCGCAATGAGCCATGTGGGTGTGGTTCAGTTCACTGGCATGCCGAGAATTACCGACACCAGCTGGCATCACCTGGCGGTTACCAAGTCTTCTAAAACTGTTCGATTTTATGTGGATGGTGTCCTCACAGATACCGGGGAATTAAACGCTCAGTTTACTTTTACCACTCCTTTTGGAATCGGAGCGGCTGGTGCACGAATAGCTGGAATACGATACAGTTTTCAAGGTTCAATTGACGAACTGAGCATCTACAATCGCCCCCTGAGTTCGGACGAAATCGCGACGGTGTTTGCAGCAGGCGCAGCTTTAAAATGCATCGAAGACATTGTACTTACGTCGATCGCGCCACTTCCAACAAAAGCTGGCGATACGACAAGTTTCGTGCTGCGAGTTGAAAACCAAGGAGAGCGACCCGCTACAGGAGTTGTCATATCGCTTCCATTGCCTTCGGCTATTTCCTTTGTAGAGGGCAATACCGTCCAAGGCGAGATCTCATCCCTGGACGGTACAGTCCGCTGGCTAGCAGGCACACTTGGACCAGCACAAAGTGTTTCCGCTGAAATAAAAATTTTAGTGTCTAAACCCGGGGAATACCAGTTGAGCGCAACTGCCACTCGCGCTGAATCGGATTTGACAGTCCTCAATAACAAGATTGATTTCTTGGTCGAAGCAAGTGGCCCCTGTGTGACGGTGCCAGCAGGAATTGCAGCGTGGCTACCAGGTGAAAACAGTACTGATGATGTCTACTCCACCACAAGCGGTTCTGTGAATGGAGGCCTGAGCTACGCTATCGGTCGTGTGGGCAAGGCGTTCGAATTTGATGGTACGGGAGAGTTGGCGTTTCCAAACTACCCAGCGTTGCAAGGACCTGCTTTTACAGTGGAAGCTTGGGTTTTTCCTACAAGGCTCGATGGGAGAACGGACATGATCGCCTGCCATCAAAGTGTCGCGTTCATGCCAGTCCAATTTCAATTAGGAATACGAGGCCCACTTTTTGCCACGCAAGGGACCATTCCATACGGAAACCTGGCTTTTTACATCGGGGTAGCGGGAGCGCCCAGCGACGATTTTGGTTGGGTGAATGGGGGAGCTCAAGTGCCCTTGAATCAATGGACGCATGTTGCTCTGAGTTACGAGTCTGGCGTTGCCAAGACGTACGTAAATGGAGTTCTGGCCCGCGAACTGACAGGATTAACAGGGCCCCTCGCAGTCTCGGATGGACCTATTATGCTCGGGACACGCCTGCCGCAACATCTGGGCAACAATGGTGAGGAGCGTTTTAACGGAAGAATTGATGAGTTTTCCTATTATGGCCGTGCGTTGACGGGTGCCGAACTCCGGTCAATTTTTCAGGCGGGGAGTTCAGGAAAATGTGTCCAGCCAATGCCGGTAACGATTATATCCCAACCTCTGACCCAAACGGTCATAGCTGGCACCGATGTGATTTTAGGGGTTGGAGTGTCAGGAAGTCGCCCCCTCACGTTCGAATGGCGGTTCAACACCACTGTTTTGCCTAATGAAACTGGCCCGCAGCTTAATCTGAAAGCGGTAACAAGAGCCGCAGCGGGCGAATACCTTGTCACAGTCTGCAATGAGTTCGGCTGCCTTACCAGTGACCCCGCAGTTCTTACCGTCAATTCGGCGCCTCCGACAATTCAAGTCGTCGAATCCCGTACGCAATCTCCTCACGCATTCGTTGTTCCGATCGAAATGTTCGGTAATGGAGATGAGAACGCCATCAGCTTCAGCCTGTCTTTCGATCCCAACCGATTAAGTTTTGATTCGGTTGTTCCCGGAACGGGGGCTGCCCGTGCGCAAATTCTTGTGAATGCCAGCCGCACAGATCAAGGCCTGGTCGGCCTGGCTTTGGCATTGCCAGCAGGTGAAGCATTCAGGGAGGGCGCCAACGAATTGTTCAAGATCAGTTTTCGCCCGATTCTGACAAAAGTTGGTTTCAATGTTTCTTTACGCTTTTCCGATTCACCGACGCCTCGAGAATTGGCTGATGTAAACGCGAAGGTTGTCACTGCAAACTGGCGTAATGGAACGGCGGTAATTGCTCCAGCAGAGTTCGAAGGCGATGTCGCTCCCCGTCCTGGCGGTGATCGAGTTGTTACAATCACCGACTGGGTGCAGGTAGGAAGATTTGTCGCCGCACTCGATGATGTGAATACTGGCGAATTTCAGAGGGCGGATTGTGCGCCGCTGCAGACATTCGGCAACGGGATTTTAACGGTCAGCGACTGGGTCCAGGCTGGCCGATTTGCGACCGGCCTGGACGAAGCCGTGCCTGCCGGCGGACCGATGGCGCCCGTTCAATCTATTTCCCTTTTTGCAGATTCGACTCCGCAATCTCCTGAAAACCGAAAAGTCATGCTGGTTTCGACTGGCTTTTGTTCCGGGCAAACCAATGAAGTTCGGCTGGTGCTTCAAGCGATCGGGGACGAAAACGCCCTTGCTTTTAGTTTCCGCTACGACACTTCCATCTTAACATTTGTCGATGCTGTAACCGTTTCGAGCGCTGTAGGAGCGGCTCTAAACGTTAATAATCGCCACTCAAGCCAGGGCCGAATCGGAGTGGCGCTCGCGTTGACCGCCGGTGCGCGCTTTCCCGCCGGAGCTCAGGAGATTATCAAGTTCCGCTTTTCCGCGGCTGCTGGAACCAAGGCCAATGCCATGTTTGAGTTTGCCGACACTCCTGTTTATCGCGAGGTCGCAAATGCTTTGGCGCAAGCACTGCCGGTTATTTGGGAAGAGGCATCCATTTCCGTATCCCCATTGGGCATTTCTATTCGGCGAGTGGCGGACGGTGCAGAAAACAATGTTGAGATTTCCTGGCCGGCACAGGCGAGCGGTGTTCAAGTTGAAAAAACTACATCATCAGAATTTCCCAATTGGACCCGCAGCGATTTGATTCCGGTCTTGCGGAATGATCGGTGGACCGTTCTAATTCAAACCGGCGATGCCAATGCATTTTACCGGCTTGTAATTCCATGAGCTCACGATGATCGGCTCAGCTTCTTTGTGCCACACTTTGAAAACCAACACTTCTTTGAAACACTAAAAACCCACTTCGGATATTATGAACAAGCTCTTCTTGACCTTGATTACTTGTGTGACTTGTTTTTTGATTCATGCCGACGTTCAGATCACGAAGCAACCTGAACCCAAGGAAGTAAACCTAGGCGACGCCGTCACGTTTTCTGTCGAAGCGTTTGCTCCTCCCGGCGAAGCAATCCTCTACCAATGGTATTACAACGGCCAGGCGATAAGCGGCGCCACATCTGCCTCCTTCACATTGGAGTCCGTGCAAAAGAAGAATCTTGGCCAATATTGGGTAAAGGTTGGAAACTTAAGCAGCATGAGCGAAAGCACGCATGTGGCGCTGACGGCTCTTGCCGGGGTGACTTCACAGATTTTTGCCGCGGTTGAACTTGAGTTCCCGACACAATTTGGAGGCATATACATCATCGAACGATCCTTGGATCTCAAATCATGGTCTGCAATCGCCGATCCAATTACAGCCGAGGGAACAGCTATCGGTCTTTTCCTGCCGACGCGACCGAATGCGCGAACTTTTTATCGCGTCATCCAGCGGCTGGTGCGGCCGGATGTTCTTGAGTCCTTAAATGGATTCAAAATCTCTTTCAACGTCGTCAGTCCGCCAGGACAAGCCCGATACGAGATTGCGTTCACAGGAGCCGCAGGAGCAAAAAATGGCAATTACACCGCCACGGGGGCTGTGAATGACATTGGAACATACAATTACAGCATCAACGGCACCCAAGGCACTCTCGTCGTGCTGAGCAGCTCTCCCTTTGCAATTCCTGCGACCTACTCACTCGATTTCTCCAATTCTACGTATGTAAAAACACAGAATAACCGGGTGCTTGACTCAGGTTTTTTTGAGTACTGAGATATCCAGCCGCTCTTTCCGAAAAACAGAGGCATTAGCCACTCACACATTTCAGGTAGCCATCCGGCGCCACGGTAAAGAGCAGTTTGTTTTCGATCTCCTTGTCGATTTGGAAGCGGTCGGTTTTTCTTAAGAATTCCCAAACGGCTGTTTTCGGATTGTTGCCTTTGCCCCAGGGCCGATCCTTAAAAAACTCGGCGGGCATGTCCTCCACCACCGTGTCGAAGACGACCAAATAACTCCCTTTCTTGACCAGCGGTGAGTACAATTCCAATTCGCGAAGCACATGCGCATGCGTGTGGTTCGAATCGAGAATCACCATCACTTTCTGAAATGCGGACGCTCGCTGGAAAATTTCCGCGGCCACGGCGCTATCCACGGAAGATCCTTGAATCATGGAAATGCGCCGGAACATGGGGTGCGCTTCAATTTCCACGCGGTTGTGCGCACGGATATCGATGTCAACTCCCAGGACGCGCCCATTGCCACCCAACATCTCCAAAAGCGAAGCGTAAAAAATCAGCGATCCGCCATGCGCGATGCCGGTTTCGATGATGAGGTCGGGCTTGACCTGCCAGACGATTTCCTGCGTGGCCACCATGTCCTGCGGATATTGAATAATCGGACGGCCGAGCCAGGAAAAATTGTACGAGTAGCGATAACGGCAACTTTCGATAAATAAATCGCGCGCCTTGGCCTGGATCGCCTCATCGGCAGCCATCCGGGCAATCAGTTCAGGGTCTTTAGGATCGTGTTTCTGCATAACTCGTTTCAAGCCGTGATCTCGTTGTCCCGCATCACTCGGGCTGGATTGCCATAAGCGACTTTGTTCGAGGGAATATCCCTGGTCACGACAGCGCCGGCGCCAATGGCCACATTTTCGCCAATCGTAACACGCGGCAGCACAACAGCGCCTGCTCCGATCATCGAGTAGTCGCCCACAATGACACAACCGGCCAATACAGCGCCGGGCCCGATGTGGACTCCTTTACCCAGGCGGCATTCGTGATCCACACTTGCGGAAGTATTGATAATGCACGCTTCCGCCATTTGGGTTTCGGCGCCAACGGCAGCCTGAGCCAGCACCTGGCATCCTGGTGCAATGTGCGAGTTTGCAGCGACAAAGGCGGTCGGATGAAGCGCCAAGGCGGGCTTGATTCGATGGGCGACGAGGAAATGTTGAATCTGAACCCGGTCCCTCCCCCGCGCTCCCCCAATCGCCACCAGGCCGGCTACATTGTCGCGCGTTTGTTCCTCGAGCCAATGCTTGAAGGCGGTCTCCCCAATGTGAAGGGGCACGTCTGGGAATGGCGGCGTGATCTCGCGATTGTTGTCAAAAACGGCGATCAACTCGTAGCCAATGGCCGGCATGAACTCACGCAGGACTTTGGCCTGGCCGGTGGCGCCCCAGAATATCACAGGAGTTATCATGCGAAATCCGGATAGCTCGCATCGCGGTCTGACATCAAGCGATGCTCCGTGTGAGGCCAATGGATGGCGAAGGAAGGATCATTCCATCGCACGCCTCGAGCGCATTCAGGATGGAAATACTCGGTCATCTGGTAAAAAACTTCCGTTTCATCAATTAGCGTCTGGAAACCGTGAGCCAGGCCTTCACCGATGTAAAGCATCCTTCCGTTCTCCGCGGTCAGCTCCGTTGCAACCCATTGGCGAAAGGTCGGAGAGCTGGTCCGCAAATCCAACGCGACATCGTAAATGGCGCCACGCGTGCAACGAATCAACTTCGCTTCGGGATGCGGTTCCGCCTGGTAATGCATGCCGCGCAACGTCCCACGCTTCAAGTTCAGCGATGTGCTGCATTGAACCAGTTCGGCCTTCAGCCCTTGACTGGCGAATTCATTCCGGCACCAGGTCCGCGCAAAAAAACCACGCTCATCCTCGCGACGCTCCAATTCAATGATCCAGACTGCATCAATGGCCGTGCGCGAGAATTTCATGACTAAAGCACCGTGACTTTAGGAACGGGAAGAATGAATTTTCCGCCCCGCTCGCGATAGGACGTTTGTTGACGAAAAATTTCTTCTGCAAAATTCCACACGAGAAGGAGCGTGTAATCCGGCATTTTCTCGATCAGTTGCTCGGCAGGCACAATCGGAATGTGCGTGCCGGGCGTGAGCCTGCCTTGTTTGTGCGTGCTGCGATCGGCTACAAAATCGATCTGGTCTTTGGTCAGCCCGCAGTAATTCAGCAGCGTGCTGCCTTTGGCGGAAGCACCATACGCGGCCACGGATTTTCCGCGCGCTTTCAAGGTTTCGATCAAACGGATCAACTCCTCACGAATCGTCCCGACCTGTTGCGTAAATCCTTCATAGTAGCGCAGCGAACAAATCCCTTTATGGCTCTCTTCCTCGAGTAGAGAAGCCACCGAGTTTTGCCGCGCGTGGATGTCCTTGTGCCCCGCGAACAGCCGCAGCGACCCGCCATGGATCGGGAGGCGTTCCACATGAAAAATCTCAAGACCATGCCGCGCAAACAAAGGCATCAAGGCGGTCAGCGTAAAGTAAAAAACATGTTCGTGGTAGATGGTGTCGAACTCGGTTTTTTCCAGGAGTTCCACCGCATAGGGAAATTCCAGGACAATGCGGCCGCGCGGTTTCAGAAGTTCACGCAGCCCGGCCACAAAGTCGTTAATCTGCGGTGCATGCGCAAACACGTTGTTCCCCAGGATTAGATCCGCCTGCTTCCCTTCGCTGGCCAAACGCTTGGCCATTTCATGCCCAAAAAACTCGACCAGCGTATTCACGCCTCTTTCCCGAGCGACCTTCGCAATGTTCGCAGCCGGCTCAATCCCAAGACATGGAATGCCTAGCCGGCAGAAGTTCTGCAGCAGATAACCATCGTTGCTGGCGATTTCGACAACAAAACTGTTTTGATTGAGCGTAAACTCTCGAATGTACCGGTCGGCGGCATTTCTGGCATGATTCACAAAAGTGTCCGAATACGATGAGAAATAGACATATTCCGAAAAAAGCTTAACTGGTGGGACGAGCTCTCCGATTTGCATCAGCCAGCAATTCGAACATACAAACAAGCGGAGCGGAAATGTCGGTTCTTTGTCACGCAGGTTTTGCACCTGCAAAAGATTGTTCGCCAACGGCTGAACTCCCAAATCTAAAATCAACTGACAAGCTCCCCCGCAAGCTTTGCATCGAACTGTCTCAGTCATACGCTCACCGAATTGGCCCACGCCGCTTTTTGCTGTCGCGCGTCGGCGATGTAGGCGTCGATCTGAGCCAGGGAAAAATCCAAAAGGTCTTTGGTCTTTTCAACGTGTCGCTGATGGTACCATTGCACCGTTTTTTCCACAGCATGATTCGTCTGCCACACTGGATGCCAGCCCAAGACTGTGGAGCTTTTGTCAATCGCCAGATTCAAGCTTTGCGCTTCGTGCGGGGCATTGGGATCGGAGCAATCCTCCCATTGGCCCGGCCAGATTTTTAGTATTTGGTCCACGATTGCCGAGACTGGCAGGTTGGCTCCCGGGCCAGGTCCAAAGTTGAATGCATCAGCATACTTCGAATTCTTCTCTGACAATGCGATCATCGCGCCCAGCAAAAGATAGCCGCTCAGACAATC
>JBFMDG010000143.1:0-12260 GCA_040754135.1 Verrucomicrobiota bacterium | reverse complement strand
GCAGCTGCGCGCCGTGCGTGGTGCGGTAGAAATGGTGACGCGTCTCTCGCACGGGGACGTGCTGCGGCTTGCAAAGCCGCGGTCCGCGGGTCAGCGACCCGCAGCAGCTGCGCGCAGTGCGAGGTGCGGGAGAAATGGTGAAGCGTCTCTCGCACGGGGACGTGCTGCGGCTTGCAAAGCCGCGGTCCGCGGGTCTGCGACCCGCAATTGTCCCTCTCATGAAGCCCACGGATCAGAATCCGGGTTGAAATCCCGCTGGCCTTGTGCGATGGCACCTCAGATGGATGGAGGTATCTCATGATGACTGGACCAGAAAAATCGTTTTTGATTCTGGCGGTGCTCGCCGGATTGATGGGCATTGCATCGCAAATCTACGGCTGGGAAATGGGTGACGGACTCGGCAAAGCCATGTTTGGTGTGTTCTTCGGCTTTTTCTTTATCGCGCGGGTGTTTGGTGCGCGCCGGGTCTCTTGAGTGCGGATTAAGAAGAATTCAATGGCTTGCAACTCTTCGCTCGCCGGGCGGGTCTGCGCATGGCTATTGCCGGTAATCGAGGGCTACCTTCCCGATTCGAAGTGCAGTATGCTGATTCCCATGCGATGGCCAAAATTAGTGCTGCTCCTGAATCTGGCGTGGTTTGCCGTCCACGGTTTCGCCGATTGTTCACTGACAAACATTGGAATTGTTCCGTTGCCCGACCGGGGCTTCGCTAAATACCAAGATTTCGACGGAGGCTTGTATGCGGACTTTTCGAATCAGCCGCCCGCCGATCATTTCGCGGGCGGCCTGCGAATCGCCGCGAATGAAATTCAGCCGTTGAATTCGAGAGGCGAGGTGGACATGGCCGGCGGCAAGATCGTTTTGATGTCGATTGGCATGTCCAATACCACACAGGAATGGGCTTCCAAAGGCGTGTTGAATTTCCGCGCGCTCGCGGTCCCCGATCCGAGCCGGAATCCACAAGTGGTGATTGTGGACGGTGCGCAAGGAGGACAGGACGCAACGCGTTGGACCAATGTAACCGCCGACACGTGGAACAATATTGGTCCTCGACTTTCTGGAGCGGGCGTCACGAGTAATCAGGTTCAGGTCCTTTGGTTGAAACAGGCTTTGGCGCGTCCGAGCCAATACGGATCGTTCCCGGGTCACGCGCAAGCCTTGCAAAATGCGCTCGAACAAATCGTGCGCGCCGCGCAGTCGCGCTACCGCAATCTAAAAATGGTTTTTGTTTCCCCGCGCACTCGGGCCTTTCGCGATGATGCCGACGCACTGAACCCGGAGCCTTTTGCTTTCGAAAGCGGCTTTGCCGTGAAATGGATGATCGATAAGCAAATTCGCGGGGACGCCACGCTTAACTTCGATTCCTTGAAAGGAAACGTGGTCGCGCCATTCCTGATTTGGGGACCGTATTTGTGGGCCGATGGCAACGCCGGCCGGTCGGATGGCTTTGTTTGGGACTGCAATGATCTCGAAGCCGACTTCACTCATCCTTCGGGAAATGGGGGAGTGCCAAAAGTGGCGCGTCAATTGGTGGCGTTTTTCAAAACGCATCCCATGGCCATTCCGTGGTTCCTGAAGACAAATGTCGTCGGTCAACCTCCCGATGTCTCGATCACGGCCGATGTGGTGCAAGGCTATGCGCCCCTCGTCGTCCGGTTTTCTCTCGAAGCCTCGGATACGGATGGCGCCATTCGCGATTTTCAATGGACGTTCGATGACGGCACATTCGCGACCACTTCGAATCCAACGAAGATCTTCAATACGCCCGGTGATTACACGGTGCGTTTGACCGTGACGGACAATTTAGGCAATCACGTCATGCGTTCCATCGTGATTCACGTGGCCGCAACGGGCATCGGTTCTCCGATGTTGGAAAACAACCGGTTTCAATTTGAGGTGCAAGGACCCGTCGAGCTGGATCTGATTGTCGAGCGCTCGTTCGATCTGCGGAATTGGATTCCTGTGCAGACCAATCGCGGTCCTTTCAGATTCGAGGAAAAAGAAGAGCAACAGGCCGGTGCGTTTTATCGCGCAGTGGCATTGCCTTGATCTTGAGGAATGAAATGGGTGGTTTACACGCCGCTGATGGTCTTCGGCATTTTCGCGCTGTTGTTTGCTGTGGAAAAAATCTTTCCCCTGCGCGAATCGCGTGCCGGACTTCTGGCGCGCCTCATCGTCAACGGCGCCATTTCCCTGCTGACCTTTGCCCTGGCCATGCTGATCGTTCGGCCTTCGGCAATTTCCGCGCAGCACTGGGCCGGACAACAATCTTTCGGCATCGTTCACTGGCTGGGTTTGACCGGTTGGGCGGAATTCGTGGTGGCGTTCCTCTTCCTCGACCTGACGTTTTACTATTGGCACATCCTCAACCACAGAATTCCATGGCTCTGGCGTTTTCATAATGTGCATCACATCGATCCCGATCTCGATGTGTCCACCGGGTTCCGTTTTCATTTTGGCGAAGTGCTGTTGTCCACGCTATTTCGAGTGGTGCAAGTCGTTTTGATCGGCGTGCCATTTGTGGCTTTTGCGGCTTACGAATTGGTGTTTCAGGCGGGGACATTGTTTCATCATAGCAATCTGCGCTTGCCGATTGTTTTCGAGCGTTGGCTGAGCAAATTGATCGTGACCCCGCGGATGCATGGCATCCACCACTCCCAGGTGCGGAACGAAACGAACTCCAATTTTGGCGTGGTCTTTCCCTGGTGGGATGGGTTGCACCGCACAATAGGATTGAACATACCGCAAGCACAAATCGAAATTGGCATTCCAGGCTACTCGACCGCTGATGACAACCGGCTCGGGCGCGCTTTTGTTTTGCCATTCGTGAAGCAGCGGAATTATTGGCAAAAACCGGACGGCACCACGCCGCAACGCAACACGGATGCATTGAAATCAAGCAAGTTTTATCTCGCGGAATGAAGTCCGAAACGGTGAAGGTGGTGGGACTCGAAACCGGAACTATGAAGCTTGCGCAAATAGGGTTTCAAACCGCTGGGCAACCTGCAAAATGCATTGCGGGCGCACTTGGGGCTGCTTATCCTCTTTAAGGATATGAGAGGAAAACCCAACAGCGAATGGGCTCGCCTAAATGCTCTGGGAGGTCCCGCCGTCTTCCTTTACGCTTGGCTGTTGGTACTACCAACGTGTCGTTTCTCAGCGCACGCTGAGAATCTGCAGCCAGAGCACGTGACTGTTCCAAATGATTTAGAAAATGATGGCAATGCTGCTGCTGTTTATCCATTCGCGTCAGGAGGCGCAGTGCGGTATCAGCAAATGTTTAACAGCGGTGCATTTACCCCTTTTGGGGATGTGCTTCAAATTAGTGAGATTCGGTTTAAGAGAGATGTGAACACTCCGCAATTCGATGCTGTCCTGGATGGTATAGAGATTCGGATGTCCACGAGCCCTCGGTCTCTCAACGACATGTCTGCAGATTTACGCAAGAATGTCGGTCTGGACGATAATGTCGTTTGGCAGAGGGGCATGCTTCAACTAAGCTCGAGCAGTGAGATCCCAAGTTTTGACATCATTATCCCGCTACAAACCAGTTTCACTTACAGACCGTCTGAGGGAAATTTGCTATTGGAGGTGCGTAAGTATACAACTGAGAGGGTAAGATTTCAGTTAGATCTTGACCTTAGGAACAGCGGTATGGCTTTTGTTGTAGCAGGAGGAGGTGATGGGATTTTCGCGCCGGAACCACGATTTCTATCAGGCATTCCAACTCAGTTTGTTTTCGAAGTGATTCCTGAACCGAACAGTCTGTGCATTTACGGCATAGGTTTGCTGATTCTGTTCGGATTTCGACATTACGTTCGCGGCAATAACCTGGTGGTCCCTCAGAAAAGTTGCTCAAGGCCCTTTCAGGGCTGCGGATTTGCGGCACTCGGTGACACTGACGCCGCGCCTCTTCCGCCTGCCCGCGCCTTTCGCTTCTTCGTTTCGGAGCGCTGCAGATCCTTCGCCAGTTCCGCTTCGATTTGCGCGACGGTCGGCAGGCTGGATTGAAGTTTCTTCGGCAGCGAATCGACGAGCCGCGTTTTCCATTCGGCCACGCCAATCGGTTTCTTCACGTCGCGCAGGGCGTATTCCACGATAAGCCGGTCCTTGTCTTTGCAGAGCAGCAGACCAATCGCCGGGGCGTCGTCGCGGTGTCGCAATTCGGCGTCCACGGCGGAGAGATAGAAGTTCATTTTTCCCGCGAACTCGGGTTTGAATCCTTCCATCTTAAGGTCCACGACCACGAAGCAGCGCAGGTGCAAGTGGTAGAACAGCAGGTCGAGCGAGAATTCCTCGCCCGAAACTTCCAGCCGGTATTGCCGTCCGACAAATGCGAAGCCGACGCCGAGTTCGACCAGGAATTTCTGGACGTGATCGAGCAAACCGAGTTCAAAGTCCCGTTCGCGCGCATCTGCCGCCAGCGTGAGGAAGTCGAAGAGATAAGGATCTTTGAGCGTCTGCTGCGCGAGGTCCGATTGCGCCGGCGGCAGCGTGGCAGCGAAATTGGTGATGGCTCGGCCCTCGCGCCGGTGGAGTTGCGTGTCGATCTGGTGTGTGAGCACCGCACGTGACCAGCCGTGATCGAGTGCTTTGCGCGCATACCAGAGGCGGTCCTCTGGCGAGTCGAGCTTGTGCAGGAGAACGAGATTGTGTCCCCAAGGCAAAGAAGCTATCGGCTCAGGCGGAGCAGAGCCACAGAGTCCAACAGGCTGTTGGACAATTTCAGCTGAAGCTACTGTCATCGGCTGTGACAGAATTGCTGGTGGCAATTTTGCAACAGGTTGTTGCACAATTACGTCTCCGCACCACGCCTCGACAAAAGCATGCATGTAATTCAGGTTTCGCGCGGAAAAGCCCGTCATCTCCGGGAATTCCGCCCGCAAATCGGCAGCAAGGCGCGCCACCACTTTTGTGCCCCAACCCTCCGTCCGCTGGCGATGGAGGATCGTGCGTCCGATGTCCCAATACAGCAGAATCAGTTCACGGTTGGCTGATAACGTGGCCTTGATTTGCGCCGCGCGAACGCGCTGTTTCAGTTGCGTGAGGAGAGCCAAGTAACTGTCCGGCAAAAGTGAAACAGGCTGTTGCATTTTCTCTCTTGCAAGTGTTTGGCCAGCACTGAAGGCCCGTTCAGATTTCATATCCCAGTCCTTTCAGATTGGCGCGCATCGCTTTCGCCAGCTTGGCCGCTTTGTCAAATTCCTCCTCCTGCATCGCAGTGAGTCGCTGCATTTTTTAATCGAAGGCTCGCCGTCGTCGTCCGCTTCCTCCGCGCCCACATTGGTGCCGGTGGTGGGACTCGAACAACGTCTCTCAATCTGCCGGATCCACGCTTTTCGTTCCCAAACCCCTGTACTTCATGCAAGTAGCTCTAAATCAGGCGTTTCCTCGCTGAATCCAAAGTTCAAACAAATGTGCCGGACTATTTGGTTGGCGTCAATCAAAACCCATTCAGAATTCCTTTAGCCTTCAGATACTGGAAGTTTTACTGGAAGTTCCCCGGCCTTCTCTTCCTCGAATCCGATATTGGAATCAAAGGTCGCCCACACTCGAAATAATTCCAAGATCTTTCGGGGATTTGGGCGCAGATCAACCATTTGCTCAGCCTGATTCACGGGCAAGGTGAATGATGCCGATCCAGATGTTCTCTGCATCCAAACGCGAATGCTTTTGACCGTTTCTCCTTCGTGTCTGATCGTGATCGTGTAGTCGGTCCCGGAGATATGGAAGGATAGCTCTCGTCCATCGACGGAGATGCTCAATTCTCCTTTGTCAGAGTGATTCGTCCATCGAGAGGTAATGCCGTCGGACCGGATGAAGAAGTCATATGGGGGCGATTCCAGCTTTTGCGGAGAAACGATTGGCAGAGAGGGGATGACCTTGTGCACGGCAAATCTGATGGCCGATTCTTTCAACTCATCTGCCTCATGAATGCAAAGGAGTTGGAGACCTTTGGCCTTGCAAAGAGTTGCTTTCGTTTTGTCACGCCGTCGTGCTTTTCGGAATGCCTTCTCACCTCCAAGATGAGCCATGGGTTCGGTGTGCTTTCCATGAACTGATGATCTATGGCGGTGAATTCATGGTGATCGTTGACCGGAACAAGGTGTCAGCTTTCGGCGGTTTGGAGTTCAGCCAGGCTGGGCAGAACCACGCGGCCCAACTGTTTGGCCAAGCGGCAGAGGGCGCGGCGTTTGGTTTCCAGGACCTGTTCTTCGTAGGCTTTAAGTCCCGCCTCCGCATAATCCAGTCCTTTGACCATGACCCGCCAGAACAGCACGGCCAGCTTGTGAGCCAGCGCGACGTTGGCCAGCAGTCCGCCGCGCCGTCCGGCCATGCGGCGATAGAATCCGCCCAACGCGATGTTTTTGCTCTGGGCCAGACTGCGCGCCATCATGCAAAAGAGCCGTCCGGCCCGGTTGCGTTTGCGGCGCACAGAGCCTCGGCGCTTGCCGCTTTGCCGGCTGCCGGGCGCCAAGCCCAGCCAGGCGGAGAAGTGCTTCTCGCTGGGCCATTGACTCAAGTCGGTGCCCACCTCGCCCAGGAGTTGCAGGAGGCTGTAGTCGGTATGCGCCGGCAAGACCGTCAGATCTTTGCCGCCGCACAGCTTGGACAACATGCGGTGCAAATCCTCGATTTGTGGCGCGTTGACACCCCCGCGTTTGAGGGCTTTGGTTTTGACTTCCGGCTGACCGGGTTCGTCGGGGCCGCTGATCTGGCGCAACAACGCTTCCATCTGCCGGTCGCAGGCGGCGATCTGCCGCTGGAAATGCTGCCAGTTTTCCACGGCTTGGCGCAGGGCGAAGAGGTGCTCCTCAGCCCAAGTGCCGCGCAACGACTCCCGGACCCGATCCGCCTTTTTCTTTTGGATGCGCACGTCACACAAGGCCAGCAACCGGTCCGGATCGCGTTCACCCGAAAGAATGGCTTCGATAACTCTGATCCCACTGTCGCCCACCAGGCTGCTGATCACGTCGTGCAGCTTCACATTCATCCGCTCCAGCGCCTTTTGCTGATGCTGGACGCTGGCCGCGGCGCTGGTCAGATGATCGGCCCGCAGCCGAAGGTAATCCTGCAAACGCCGAATCTGCGCCGGCGGCACGAAGCCCGCCTGCAACAATCCGTGTGCGTGCAGCGTGGCGCCCCACTGACAATCCTTCATGTCGGTCTTGCGGCCGGGCAGATTGCGCGTCTGCTTGCCATTGACCATGCTGACTTTGAAACCCGCCGCCTCCAGCACCCCATAGAGCGGCAGCCAATAAACGCCCGTGGCTTCCATGGCCACCGATTTGACTCCGCGCTCCTTGAGCCAGTCGCGCAGACGGTGCAACTCGGTGGTGAAGGTGCCGAAGATCTCCGGCAGGCCGCCGGCAATGGAAACGTGCATCTGTTCGCTGCCGACATCCACAAAGGCGGCCAGCGGATCCAGAACGGGAAGGGTGTTCGTCGCATTCATACTTGTTTAGTTAGAGGTCACAAGCGACATCAGAAGCCCGATGGCGTTCTGGAAAAGACAAATCTTTCCAACGGGAAAACCCACTCGGGCCTCACCAAAATGCGCAGATGTCCGCCATCGGAACCATTCTACCCTCCGGGCACAAGGCGCCATAGGACACCACGGTCACGCTGCTCCCGACGTCGCCCAGCGGCAAGCTATCAAGTTCATGGTCCGTCAGCAGGTCCAAACGGAACAGGAAGCTACCCTGGAATTCAATCGCAACTTTGTGTTCCTCAAGGAAGATATCCAGCTCCAAGCCCTCAAGCCATTCGGGACGGTGCTGTCGGATGATTGTGCCTCCAGGGAACATTGATCGCAGGAGAAGGAACAGCATGCTTTCCTGGTTTCTGTTGATGCCTCGCTTTGGAAACGAGAACGCTTCTCGAACCAGGTTTTCAACATATTCTTGCCTAGTGGGCTCATCCATTTCCTTGATCGATAGGGGACATTTGTCGGGAAGGGCAATGTGCCCAGAAGGATGCAATCCGAAGGCATAGAATTGTTGACTCACATATGGGCGGAAGTGGGAAATGAAATAATTGCTCGGAACGTCACAAAAACCGTACGACCCATAAACGGGCATGAGGTTGCATCTGTGGCAGAGCTTCGGTGCGAACACCATAAAGCGAGCTAGGATTTTGTGCGGTTGCGACGAATATCGAGAAGCAATCTTCAGCAGGGGGCGTGGATACTCCGAATAAGCGTTCACATACCATGGAAGCAAATGATGTTCCCGGTGTTTATCAGCGACGATGGCGCACATGGCCAAGTGATTTGCAACCGCCTCCTTTTGGCATTCGCAGAAAGTCAGATCGGTCGCCAACCCGCGGTGAAAGCCAATGAATGTGCCGCAGTAATGCGCGTACGGATACGGCAGGCTTTCTTTGACTATAGTGTCGCGATCCATTTCTGTGCCTGACGAAAGATGATGACTCGTTCACGCGACACTTAAAAGTGAAAAAGAGCAGGACCAAATCAATGGCACGTGAGCGGTTTATGTCCTCCAGTCCTGGCGCAGTGGCGATGGTAATATAAATGTGCCCCGAACTGGGTCCGCCACCCGACCACTACTCCTTAGAGGGCTTTGAAAGACGAGCAAAAAAATCTTCAAATATTTTGGGAAGCTTCTCTTTGCTTGGCAGCAGATCTGTTGGATCGACGCGGAGTGCTTTCGCCAAACAGAGCAGTTCAAAATCGGAGACCCAGCGAAGTTGCGTTTCAATTTTCGCTAACGTTTCTCGGCTTAAATCCCATCCCCAACGGCGGCAGCGAGCCGCGAGCATTGGCTGCGTCAGCTCCTGTTGATACCGCAAGCGGCGAACTTGCGGGCCAATTAGGTTTCGGGGACTTCTCATGTTCCGGATTCGGAACATCAGGGTAGGCACACCTCCCGGAATCAAAGGTTCGGAATTCCGAACGAGAAAAAGCCACTTTCTTGTTGCGGATGCAGAGATCAGGGAGTAGCCTCGGCCCGATCTAGTGGAAACCCCTAAATAACGAGATGCGCAATTTTTTTGTTTTGGCCGCTCTGCTGCTGTTGGTAACGCCGGCTATCAAGGGCGCGGACGGTCCTCCAACGCCGGAGATTCCTCCAATTACTTTAATCGTTCCTCCTGTGGGACCGGTCCCACAGACGCCAGTCTTTTCCGAGAATCCGAAAAGTGAGGATTTTTTTCGGGTTCGAGTTTTTCAGGAACCGCTAATTCCTGTCGGGGAACCGACACTCGCTGAAAATAAGGCACTCGCTTCCGCCCTCATCACGTTTGCTGCGCGAGAAGTCAAAGACAACTTCTCAGCATTGACAGATTTTCTTCATGAACATCCCAACTCCGCCTGGGGGCCATCCCTTCTGACAGCGCTCGGATTGGAGTACTACAACACCGGTTACTTTTCGCGTGCACTCGAAGTCTGGACAACCGCCTGGAACTCGTCAAAACATCTGAAAGAACGAAGAGTCCGCGCGTTCGCAGACCGAGCACTCGGTGAGTTAATCAGAATGCATGCGCGAATCGGAAATTTCGTTGAAATTGAAGGACTTCTCGCGGAATCCAAAGATCGATCTTTGCCTGGAGGAGCAAGCGAACAGATAGCCGGTGCGAAACAAGCTCTTTGGGCCATGCGAAATACGCCAGAAGTGGCTTTCCGCTGTGGGCCATTGGCCTTAAAGACCATTCTTTCCCAGTTTAATCCGGAAGGAGCGGATGATTCGGCAATTCAGGCGTATGCATCCACGCAAAGAGGTGTTTCTCTGGGACAGGTTTGCGAGCTCTCGAAGCAAGTAAAACTCCATCTGCAAATCGCACGACGTGAACCAAACGCTCCATTCCTGATTCCTGCGGTGGTTCACTGGAAAGTCGGGCATTACGCAGCAGTGTTAAAGGAAGAGCCTGGCGGGAACCGATTCTTGGTTGTCGATCCCACATTCGGTAACTCTGTTCTTATGAGTGCCACGGCCTTGGAGGCTGAGTCCAGTGGGTACTTTCTTGTGCGGCCTGGACCATTACCTCGAGGGTGGATTCCTGTCAGTGAAGCGGAGGCAAACACTATTTGGGGGAAAGGAACCACAACTGGAAGCGATCCGAATAACACAGCTCCCTACGACCAAAAAGCGAAAGACAATTGCCCCTCTTACGGGATGCCGGTTGATAATGCGCATTTGATGCTCGTCAGTTTGAATATCGAAGATACGCCCGTGCGGTTTTCGCCACCCCGGGGACCCTCAATTCAATTCACACTTACATACAATCAACGCGAGGCAAATCAGCCTGCTAACTTCGCCTACTCACATTTCGGGCAAAAATGGACCCACAACTGGCTGGGTTATATCGTCGATAACGGGGGAACTGGAATTGCTGATGTCCAACACTATGTCGAGGGGGGAGGAACAGAGACATTTACGGGCTTTGATACCGGGACTCAAACATTTGTTATTAACTGGCGAACTCATGCCTCTCTAAAACGGGATTCCTCGACGAATTACACCCTCACCTTGCCAGACGGCTCAAAGAAGGTTTATGGGCAACCCGACGGAACGGTTGGCGCCGGCAGGAAAGTTTTCCTCACACAAGTAATCGATCCAACCGGATACGCGCTCAACCTTGCGTATACCACGAATTCTCGGTTGGTCTATGTGATCGATCCTCAATTGCAACGGACGAATCTCACGTTTGCGTATGCGTCTGGAAGCAACCCCGGAGAAGACATTTATCTGATCCGGCGCGTAACCGATTATTACGGGAGATATGCTGATTTTACGTTTAGCACGCTCGACACGCAGCTATCCTCGATCACCGACATCGGTGGTTTGCGTTCTGATTTAAGTTACGGAGTCGGCAGCTTCATCCAAAAGCTCACCACACCGTACGGAGATACAAAGTTCTTTTATGGCGAAGAAGGGCGCGTGCGCTGGCTGGAAACTCTCGACGCTGAAGGGGGGCGGACACGAGTAGAATTCAATGAATCGCCGAGCCTCGGCATTCCCAACTCGGACCCCGGCACAACGGTTCCTGTGAATCCTATGCTCACGCGGAATTCGGTTCTCTATGCGCGTAACACTTACTATTGGGACAAGAAGGCGATGCATGATGCACCCGGAGATTACAGCAAAGCGCGCGTTTTTCACTGGTTGCACACACCAGATTTGACCGGAGCGATTGGAACTCTCGAAAGCTTCAAAGAACCCTTTGAAAACCGGGTTTGGTACAACTATCCCGGCCAGACGAACAGCGCAAGCGCCACGCAGCAAGGAACCAGCAGTCTGCCAATCCGCATAGGCCGTGTGTTGGACGACGGAACCTCGCAATTCTATGCGCTTTCGCGGAACCAGCTGGGTAAAATCACTAACGCCGTCGATCCTAGCGGACGGAGTTTCTCATTCATCTATGCGTCCAACGGCATCGATCTCCTCGAAGTTCGTCAAACGCTATTGGGTAATGAACTGTTGGCGAGCGCTTCCTACAACTCGATGCACCTTCCGGTTACGTTTACGAACACGGCTGGCCAGGTGACCCGATACGGATACAACCAGTACGGGCAATTGACCGCGGTCACTAATGCGCTGAATCAAATAATCCTCCTCAACTACGGCACCTCTGGCCACTTGCTTTCGGTGGACGGCCCACTGGCGGGAACAAATGACAGCGTCTCTTTCTCCTATGATGCATATGACCGTATTCGCACGATCACTGACCCGGATGGTTTCGCGGTCACGACGGATTACGATGTTTTCGACCGCCCACTGACGAACTCGTTCCCTGATGGAACCAAGGAGATTTTCACATACAACAAGCTGGACCCAAATACGTTTACGGATCGGGGAAATCGTGTAACCACGCTGGCATTCAACAGTCTCCGGCAACTGGTTCGCTTGGAGCAGGCAACGAATTGGATCACTTACTTTGATTGGTGCAACTGCGGATACCTGGAAGGGATTACCGACCCGCGCGGTGTTTCAGTGTTTTGGCGGTACGATACTCAGAGCAGGCCTATCTCGAAGGAATTTCTTGATGGGAGTAGCGTAAAGATCGAATATGAACAGACGACCAGTCGGATAAAAGCAATCACGACTGAGCGGGCTGTAATCAAGACTTACAGCTACTTTCCTGATAATAACCTGAAACAGATAACGTATTCCGACGGGACGCCTACGGTTTCGCTGACGTATGGTTCCACATTCAATCGGTTGTTTACAATTCAAGATGGAACTGGCACTTCGACAAATCTGTATTGGTCGATTGATTCCCCGCCATCATTAGGAGCAGGA
>JBFMDG010000142.1:0-12310 GCA_040754135.1 Verrucomicrobiota bacterium | reverse complement strand
GATGAATGAAAAGAACGAATCGCCTGCCGGCAAAGTCAGTCCGCAGAAGAAATCACTCCCATCGACCTTCATCGCTTCCAAGGCGATCTCGTAATCCCACTTTGGAACCGCGTTTGTCCAATCAATGCCGGTAAGCGCCGCTCCCATTCCTAAGATGATTTTTCCTTCTTCAACGGTCACTTCGCCCGCGCCCGCAAAGTCAGTGATGTGCCAGCCGTGCAATGATTTACCATCAAACATCGGCCGCCATTCCGATGACAACTCGAAAGGCGGAACGGGTTTTTCCCGGGAAACCGCTGCGGACGGTGCATTCTGGGACTGGACCTGCGGTGGCGTGGGAACCGACGCGGACGCAGATGCAACGTCATTGCGGGGGTCCGAAGAAATGCATCCACTTGTGGCCATCAGAACGAGGAGGAAAAAGCCGATCGTTTTCAGGAGCATACTTGTTTGAAAGGTGTGGTCGTCGTTATGGACGGGTCTTGGGTGTCAGGGTGCGGCAACTCGCTCCCGAGGCGATGATGCGTTGGCGAGTGTTTGTTTTCGCGTCTCGATTTTCAAAACAATTCCGCCTTGTGGCTGGAGCGTGATTGAAGCAAACGGTTGCACGTTGTAATCGGACCGGCAGGAAACTCGGAACGCTTGGGCGAGTGTGGCTAATGCCAGCACGGCTTCAAGCATGGCAAAACTACTCCCGATGCAAATTCGCGGGCCGCCGCCGAACGGGAAATAAGCAAACTTCGGCAAATCATGCCCGCTTTCCCACCGCTGGGGTCGAAATTCAAAGGGTTCCCAAAAATGCCGGATGTCGCGATGTTGGAGCCATTGGCTCATAATGACCGAAGTTCCCGCAGGAACCGGCTGGCCGCCTATGTTGCATGATTGTGTGGCCTCGCGCCCGACGATCCATGCCGGTGGATATAAACGCATGGCCTCCTTCACCACCATTTCGGTGAACCGAAGTTTAGGCAAATCCTCGAATCGCGGAAGCCGTCCCGCCAGCATGGTCTCGAGCTCAAGCTCCAGTTTCCTGTCCACTTCCGGATTTTTGGCCAGCAAAAACAACGACCACGAAAGCGCCAGCGCGGTGGTGTCGAGCCCCGCGACCATGAGCGTCGTAAGTTCATCCCGCAATTGCCGGTCGTTCATGCCGGTGCCCAACTCGTCGCGCGCGGCCAGCAGCATCGAAAGCAAATCACCTTCGTCACGTCCGCTCGCCCGGCGTTCCGCGATCAAACGATAAATGAAAGCATCGAGCCGGTTCATAACTTCATCGAAATCACGTCTTCCACGATTCGGCAACCAGGCCAGCAGGATTCTCCAGGCGTTCCACTGCCTCGTGAATTGGTTCATCACCACCGCCGATGCTTCCGTCAGCCGGTCGATTTCCGGGGGCACCGGCGAATGAAACAAACTCATCGTCACCACTTCCGTCGTCAGGCGCATGGTGTCGGCGTGCACGTTGCGCGACTCGCCGTCCCGCCACTGACGGCGCAAACGCTCGGCAAACTCGACCACGACTCTGGCGTAACTCGCGATGCGATCACGATGGAACGCCGGCTGAGCGAGCCGACGCTGGCGGGTCCAGAGTTCTCCTTCACTCGTGAGCAAGCCCTGTCCAAACAGGCGTCGCATGAAGGGAGTTCGGTATCCCAGTGTTTTGCGAAATGACCGGCTTTGAGTGACCAGAACGGATTCGATTGCCTCGGGAGTGTTCACCAGCAACACCGGCCGGTTGAGAAAACGCAAAGGGACAACATCTCCATGGCCGCGAACGCAACTTTCCAAAAACGCCAGCGGATCCTTTGCGAATAGAGTGAGATGTCCCGTGATGAAAGGACATTTCGGGCTGGTGCCCTGGCTCACTGCGTGCATGAGACGAGCATTCCGCAATCGAGCGCTTCGGGAAAGTGTTTTTACAGGTTGTCCCCGACCGCATTCGCGCGCCAGGAAAACAAACACCGATCAGTCGAAAGTAAGCTTCAGAATCTCCTGAGCTGTGAAAGCGCTGCCATATTTCAGGTTTTGGCTTCCGCGCGGCTGACATGGATGCCCTGTTGCGCCAGCCACCTCGAGATATCCTGCCGCTGGATGGCCGCGGCCATTAAGTCCGGAAACAAATCCGGCGTGCAGGCAAACGCCGGAATCCCCAGCGCTGAAAACGTCGCCGCATGATGTTTGTCAAACATGGGCGCGCCTTCATCATTCAACGCCAGCAACGCAATCACCTGCACGCCCGAACCCACAATGGCGGCGGCCCGCTTGAGCATTTCTTTGGCGTCGCCACCTTCGTACAAATCGCTGATGAGCACGAGAATGGTTTCCTGCGGCTGGCGGAACAGGGATTGGCAATAGGCCAGGGCAAGGTTGATGTCCGTGCCGCCGCCCAATTGAGTGCCGAACAATACATCCACCGGATCGGCGAGCTTGTCACTGAGATCGACGATGGCCGTGTCGAACACGACCATTTTGGTGCTGACGCTGGGGAGGCTGGCCAGGACGGCGCTGAAGACCCCAGCATAAACAACGCTGGTGGCCATCGATCCGCTCTGGTCCACGCAAAGCACGATGTCGCGCAGTGAGGATCGTTTGCGCCCGTAACCGATGCGGGTCTCGGGCACGACCGTGCGGTATAGTGGCTGGTAATGTTTGAGGTTGGCCCGAATCGTTCGGTGCCAGTCGATTTCATTGTGGCGCGGGCGGCGGTTGCGAGAGGCGCGGTTCAAACTGCCGAGAACCGCCTGCCGCGTCGGTTGTTCAAGTTTGCGTTTCAATTCATCGACGACCTTCTGCACCACCACACGGGCGGTATCCTTGGTGCGATTGGGCAAAATGTTTTTCAGTGCGAGCAACTCCGATACAAGGTGAACGTTCGGTTCGACGGTCTGAAGCAACTCGGGTTCGAACAACATCTGTTTCAAATCGAGTCGATCGAGCGCATCCTTTTGCATCACCTGAACCACCGAACTCGGGAAGTACTGGCGAATGTCGCCCAGCCAGCGCGCCACATTTGGACAGGACGACCCAAGCCCGCCGCGCCGATCGCTTTCATAAAGCGCTTCGAGGGCGCGATCCATTGCCAGATCGGCGCCTTGCAGCGCGCCCAAGCCCCCGCCGGCTTGCTTTTCAGCGGCGCTTCCAAGGATCAGGCGCCAGCGGCGGACGCGTTCATCGGAGATTGGAGTTGTTGCACTCATTTTTCAGCGGCACCCGAGATCGAGGAAGGAGCCGAATCACTGTTCAGACCGAGCAATTGCGCCAGCAATGGCAATGCGCGGTCGGCGCGCGCCTCGTCGAAATCGGCGGCCGGCGATGGGGCGGTTCCGCGTGGTTTCGTTCCAGCAGTGACGCGCGCACCCATTTGCCGGCGTTCGGCAGGTTGAAAGGTGCTGAAGGTGCGGCGGAGCAACGGAAGCGCCGCTGTGAAATGTTCCGTGGACAATTCGGTCACCCATTCGTCGAGCGCCTGCCAGAGCGGTTCATCATGCAAAAGCAGCAAGCCGCTATTCCGCAAAAATCCATCCGCCCAGGCTGCGGCCTGCGCGGGTGCGACCGCTTTCGAAAGCGCAAGACCCAGCCGGCGCGCCGCTTCCCCGGTGTCGAACACCTGACCTTCGTGCAACAGCCGGCAGGCGCGACCGGCGATCAGCCCGTGCGCATTGGGCGCATCGGTGAGCTGGCGCAAAACGGAATTCCAACTGGCGGTGTGTTCTTCGTTTTGCAACAGGGCAATCGCACTGTGCGCTTCGAGCATCCGGCCAAACATTTCCTCCGCGGCTTCGTCGTTGAGCGATCCGCAGGCCACGGGCAAGCCGACGCAAATGCGCGCGACAAGTCCATCGACCACGTGCGCCACCATGGCGGCGTCGGTCTTCCGCACGTTTCCGTAACGAAGAATATTGGCCAATGGTGGCAACGCGATCATCAGATGGCCAACGTCGCTGGCCAGCGCTGCGACCGCCTGCAAACGCGTCATGACTTCATCCGCGGCTTCCGGAAGATCGGCGAGCAAAGTGGCATCGAGCTGCGCCGTGAGCGCGGGAAGCTCCGTGGCAGCTTTCGCGTCGTGTTTGACTTTGGCGGCGGCGGCAGACGGAATGGTGTTTCCCCAAACGCCGGCTTCGATAAGCGCCACCGCAAATTCAGGCTGCCATTGCACCGACCAGATTTCGTGAAAGGTGCCTTTCTGAGCGCCGCGTTGCTCATGACGATCGCCCCATGCCACCCCAAGGAGATGGAGGCGATGCAAAAGCCGGCTGCGATCGAGATCGGTCGGTTTGCGCAGGTCGAGGTCGAGTACCCGGGAGGTCGCTTCAGGCGGCATGCGCAAACGTTTCTGTTCGCGCGCGAGATCCTGCGCCAGAGGCACTGCCGGTGTCTCATCGGGAACCTCCCCCAGCCGCTCGCTCACGATCAATTTCTCCTCGATCAACCGCAACGGAAGTGGATCGCCAAAACACAACACCGTCTGCGTGGCTTCGTTCAATTCCGGCAATCCAGGCAAAGGCCGCCCTCGCATCGCGGAAAGCGATTCCGCCAAGCGCACCGCCTCGATGACACTCGCCGATGATGCATCCAGATCTTCGCCCCGCAACAAACGCGCGACTTTCGTAAGCCAATGTGTGGCCACGTCGCGCGCGCGGTCACCGCGCAGGCGCCAGAGAAAATCGTACCATCCCGGCGATAACACGCCCGCGCCGTAACCGCTGGCGAAAGCAAGCCGGCTGTAGGTCCATGGCACCCATGTCGCCAGCACCTTTCTTCGGGGCAGCCCTTTCAACACGGCGGCGTCCTCTTTCGCCGAAGGCATTCGAGCCAGTGCCGGCGCGTGCCAGGCGCCGCACACCACCGCGATGCGATGGAACCCAAGTTTTTGCGTGTCGCGTATGGTCTGTCGCATGTGTGCTTCGCGCTGCGCTTCGCGTTCCGGTTCGAATTGCTGCAAGGCAGATTGCACGGCAGCGTCTCGCAACGCGCTCATCGCCTCAAGCACGGCAGAGAAAACATCAGCGTCGTCCTTCCGATGCTCGACCATGTGCTCCCACCAACGCTCCGAATCGGAGTAACCTGCGGCTCGCGCGAGGTGCGAGAGTGGATCAAGACAAAGCGCTTCCAGCGACTCATTATCCGCCGCTGGTTCCGGGGCGACGGTTTGTTTGGTCTCCGCGCTTTGTGCTTCGTCGTTTGATGCCGCATCGGAGGCAGTCTCTGTTTCGGGACTGGCCAATTGTTCCTTCGCCGCGGTCGAGGCGCGTTCTTCCTCTTCGGCACGTTGCGCCAGTTGAATGCTTTGCGGCAGGTCCATGAATCGGACCGGAATTTTTTTGCGGAACCCGAATTGAATTGCCTGCCATTCGGGAGAGAATTGCGCGAATGGATAAAACGTGGATCGCTGCGGTTTTTCCGGATCGTAAACGAGGAGTGCGACCGGCGGTTTCGTTTTTTCGTGAATAGCCAGCGGAAGAACTTCCTCGGCTTCGGGCGGCCCTTCAATGAGCAGACAATCCGGACCCAACGATTCCAGAGCGCGCGACAAACTTCGCGCCGATCCGGGGCCATGATGCCGGATGCCAAAAACTTGAACGCGCGATTCGCTCATGCGGTTGCTCAATCCATTGTTCAATCCACTTTTTTGCAGGCGCGATAAAAGTCCTTCCAGCCTTCCCGCTCCTTGACGACTGTTTCGAGATATTCCTTCCAAACGACGCGATCCTGCACTGGATCTTTGATTACGGCGCCGACCAATCCGCTGGCCACGTCAGCCGCGCGCAAAGTGCCATCGCCAAAATGCGCTGCGAGGCTGAGTCCCTGGTTGAGGACGCCGATCGCTTCGGCCGTGCTGAGGGTTGCGGTGGGTGATTTGAGTTTCGTTTTGCCGTCGTTGGTGACGCCGCTGCGTAATTCGCGAAAGACGGTGACGACACGGCGAATTTCTTCGAGTGCCGGCGGTTCGGCCGGCAGTTCGAGAGCGCGTCCGAGTTGATCGACCCGTTGCTGCACGATTTGGACTTCTTCATCCATGCTCTCTGGCACTGGCAGCACCACGGTGTTGAATCGCCGTTTCAAGGCGCTGCTCAATTCGTTTACGCCGCGATCGCGGTTGTTGGCGGTGGCGATGACATTGAAGCCTTTCGCGGCCTGTACTTCCATTCCAAGCTCGGGAATGGGCAAGGTCTTTTCGCTGAGAATGGTGATGAGGGTGTCCTGCACGTCGGCCGGAATGCGCGTGAGTTCCTCGACGCGCGCGATCTTGCCTTCTTTCATGGCGCGCATCATCGGGCTCGGCACCAGCGCGTTGGACGACGGGCCCTTCGCCAGCAGTTCGGCGTAATTCCAACCGTAGCGCAAACTTTCTTCACTCGTGCCGGCGGTGCCCTGGACCAACAGCGTGCTGTCGCCGGAAATGGCCGCGGACAAATGCTCTGACATCCAGGTCTTGGCCGTGCCCGGCACACCCAGCAACAACAAGGCGCGATCGGTGGCGAGCGTGGCAATGGCAATTTCGACGAGACGGCGGTCGCCGATGTATTTCGGGGTGATGACGCAGCCATCGACCTTCCCGCCGAGCAAGTAGGTGGCGACGGCCCAGGGCGAGAGTCTCCAGTTCGGCGGGCGCGGTTTGTCGTCGATCTTGGCGAGCGCTTGAAGTTCGTCAGCGAATTGGTGTTCAGCGTGTTGTCGGAGGAGGTTCATGGGATTGTTTCGTGATGCGTGCAATCGAGGTTGGAACGTGAATTAAGGTTGGCGTTGCTGGAACGCGTTGTGAAGATCGGTGCGGAACTGCACCACCGCGAGAAATTCATCCACGCCTTTCGACCAGAATTCCCAATCTGCCGATTCGGTGGGCCAGCCGCGGGCGGCTTCGGCCAGTATTTCCGGCGCCAAATAACCGGCGAATTCCCGCAAATGATTTCGCAATGACCAATCGCCAGACGGCAGCGCTGCCTCGCGTTTCAAATAGGCCAGCGCGGCACGACTGAACCCGGCGCTCCAATCGTGCTTGCACGCGTCGAGCAAGGAGCCGTGCAGGTCGCGGACTTTTTTGTCGTTTGCTTCGAGCATGGCGGCGAGCTGCGCTTCGCGTTGTTCGGGACGCAAAGCGGTAAAGAGATTCAGCAACCAATCGAATCGCTTGCGCTCGATGGCCGCCACAAACAGGACCTCGGCCCAGTGGCTGTTTTGCTGGCGAATGGCGCCGCTGGCCCAGGCATGGAACAATTCCTTCGCCCACTCTGTTTCGTCGGAAGCCTGGATGATTTCGACCGCGGCACAGTTCCATTCACGGGTCCAAAAATCGAGCGGCACCGCTTCAAGCATTTGCATGAGCCACCAGGCCTTTTCGCCGATACCCTGGCGCGGTTTCAAGTCGATGCCATCGCGTTGCATGGCTTTATCACAACCGTCCGGCAAAGTGACCTCGATGGCAGCGGGCTTCGTTTTCTTGAGCCTCAGTCCACTGCCGGTGCGCGCCGGGGTGAAGGTCAGCAACGGCCGGAGGCGTTCGATCATCCGCCGCACGAAAGCCGAGCCTGGCAACTTCGACAACAAGCTCGCCGCCTCGCGCCGCACCTCCTTGCGTTTATCGTCGAGGGCAGCTTCAAGCCATGGCTCGTCGTCAGCGGATAATCCTTCGGTCAGTGTGAGAAGAAAGGCTGCGCGGTCGTCGGGCTCCTCGTTTTTCCAGGTGGCAGCGAGTAGTTCGCGCGCGCGTGCCGGTTGGGTTCGGCGCAACTGCTGGAGGAAATTCAACCGAACGCTGCGGTCACCGGTGTGCCAGAGGTTTTCGTCCAGCGTTGTGGCGCCAACAGCCCATGACCATTCCGCGTTCTGCGCGGCGAGCCAGTGACCGCGTTCGCCCAGAACCGAAACGATGGGTGCGCGCAATTCCGGTTTGCTCGAACCGAGCCCGAGCAAGCCTGGCAGCGTTTCGGGTGGAGCGAGCCAATCCGAGCGATGGGCGAGACGCAGCCATTCCGGCAGCAAGTGAACATGCTCGCCTCCGAGCATTCGTACGAGCAGCGAACCGGCTAGAGCTCCGGCACGCGGGCGCTGCTCCGGAGGGCTTCGCGGCGGCGGCGCGCCGGCCCAACGCGGCGGCAATGCGCCGATGCGTTCATGCAAATCAGCCAGCGCTGCCAATGAGAGCAAAGCGCGCTCGCGCTGCTTGAGATCGACTCGGGCCTGCACTTGCGCCAGTGCGGACGAGGATGCGGGCACCGCCAGGTTCTGGCGTTCCGTGCCGAGCAGCGCGATTTGAGTCAGATCGAAAAATTTCATAGGCGCAGGAATCTCCCCTCGGCCCACAGGCTCAAAGGACGAAGTTGTTCTCCGTCCCATTCTCCGGCCAGGCCCACCGCTTCTCCGCCAGCCACGGCGTAAAGCACCCAGGCCTGCGCCTCGAAAAGACTCAGCGGCAATCCATGACCGTCCGCATCCACAACCCACCATCCATTGGGAACGCGCAGCGGAATGACGGCGCGCAGGCCCAATGGAACTCGCTCGATCCACGGATTGGCCGCGAGCATGCCGGCAGCAAACTGATTCGCTTGCGCCACGGTGGTGTGAGGCAAAGCAGGCGTTGATGTGATTGGTGCGCCTTGGCGTTCTTTGACGACCGCGCGCAAAGGCGCAGCGCTAGGATAAAAAACCAGCTCGGCTTCAATGGTAGTCCCAGGAACGAGAGTAACGTCGAGCGGTTGATTCGGGCCTGCGCTGAAACTCAGCACGAGTGCGGCCCGTTTTGTATTCTCGCCAAAAAGCCAGGTCCTTTGTGTCCGGAGCCGCTCCTCCTCCTCGATGCGCTGGCCGACGACACACCACCGATCTCGAATGCCGGGTTGCGCGAGCAACTCCTGCTGGCTGACGGTGAATCCGATCACCGATCGAAGATCGGCTCGAGTCGATTCCGGCAGAGCGGCCAGGCGCGACCAACCTTCGCGCGCCAAATGCAGCAGCGCGGTTTCGCGGAGCAATCGCGCCGGCCAGCCTTCGCCTGTGGCGGTAATGCCGTCGAGCGCTGCCACGCGGCGGGCGAGGCCAGGAGCTTGCGCGTCCACGAGCCGGGCCGCTGGAGTTTCCCAGAACGAGGAAGGCCGCCCGGGCAACGAGGCAAAGCCAGTGCGCACCAGATCTTCAATCCAGACGCCAAGATCACTGAGGCCGTCGTTGATTTTTGATTCGCGTGAGGCTGCCCTTTTTTCCGCCGCAGCCGCGGCTTTGGCCACGGCTTCGGGATCTGGCGGTGCAGAGGGCGCGGCAGCTTTCGCCGTTTTCTTCTCCTCTTGTTCCGCCCGTTTCGCGAGCCATTCGGTGGTCCAGGCCGGCGGTGTTTTCTCCGTCATCGTGCCGGGTTGTTGCGCGAGGATGAGAAAAAGTCCGAGCGCATGTTTGCATGGAAATTTCCGGCTGGGACACGAGCACTTGAAGGCCGGCCCGCTCAAGTCAATCGACGTTTGATACGGATCTTTGCCGCTACCCTGAATCGTGCCCCACGCCGAATGGGCATCGGTTCCGAGCGTTTTCCACTTCCGGGGAGCGGAGAGATCCTTGCCGGATTTCGCGGACGACGGATCGGGGGCGAGTGCCAGAACTTGTTCGACGGACCAGGCCATTGTCGCGAGCGAGGTTTACCGAATGCCGAGACAAAACGGAAGAGCGGAGTTGAACATTTGGCAATGTTCCTCTCTTGCCTCCTCCTGAGGTCCATGAACTTGTCGCCGCCTCGGCGCGGTTGACGTGTTGGCATCGTTGACCGCACGGTGTGAAATCGCTTAAGGTTGCCGCGTGAAAATTGTGGGCAAGCGGCGTCACAGCGAGGATTTCCGTCCGATATCTCCTGAGGAGGCATTGCGGCGCGCCACCGTTCTCCAGGAACAAGCAGATTTGCTGAATCCGTTTCCTCGCCCTCGAGGTTTCGTTTTCAAAGCCCGGACCTGGGCGGAGTATGAACAGTGGCGCAAATCCCAAAGCAATCCGCGGCTCTGGTAATTCATGGCCTCATTGCCTCCACTGCTGCGAGTCTGCAGTCTTCTCAATGAAGCCGATGCCAAGTACCTCATTTGTGGCGCGCAGGCCTGCATCCTGCACGGTTTGGTGCGAACGACTGAAGATGTGGACATCCTGGTCCAACCGACGGAGGAGAATTGTCAACGGGTGATCGACGCGTTGTCCAGACTCTCGGATGCGGCCGCACGCGACCTAACCCCAACAGATATTTTGGAGAGCGTGGTCGTGAAGATTGCGGACGAAATTGAAGTGGATGTCAGTACGAAGGCCTGGACAGTTACTTACGAAGCGGCGGCGCCAACGGCAAGTGAAGTGGTGATCGACGGAATACGCGTCCCCTTCCTGAGCCTGGAGGCGCTCATCGTCAGCAAAGAGACCTACCGCGAGCAGGATGCCGTTGATCGCATGCGCTTGCTGGATCTCAAGCAACGCAGGCTTCGGGGTTGACGCGGTTGACCCCGGCTGGAAAGGCCGTAAAAGCTTTAAATGCTTACGGCAGTTCTTTAATTCGGATGCGGCGGTACTCGATCTGGCCGCGATCTCCTTCGAAACCAATCGGGCCGGTCTCCGGAACTTTCATGGCGGCTTCCAGCACTTCGCCATTGCACAGGCAATGAGCGACGCCGCCCGAAACGGTCACTTCAATTTCGTTCCAATCGGCAGGGCGAAAATTCTTCAAATTCTTGTAAGGACCGGCCAGCGGGTAATCTCGGCATTGCAATTGCCGGCCGCGAATGAAAATGCCGCTGTCGGCATTCGGCGTGGCGCGGAATTCGAGGCGCAGCACGAAATTTCTTGGAAAATCTTTCGTGGTGGAAATCTGCTGGATGCGCCGGCCCTCGGGCGGGGTCGTGACAATCAATCGCCCATTGCTCGCCATAAACCGCCCATCGGGACTGCTTGACTGTCCATCGAAACTCACCGGCGTTGTCACAAAAGGCCACGGCGGAGCGTTCGGATCGCCCGCCTGCCATTTGCGCGCCGATTCCTTGTCGGCTTCGGAGGTGACGCGGAATCCCCAGCCAGTGAGGTCGGCTCCATTGAACAGGCTGACGAATCCTGGTTCGGGAGTGAATTGGTACGGCTGCGTTTCCAGAAAACCGAGCGTTGCGAAAACTGGGCGCAGCGCCGCGGCCCATTTGGCGTAACCGGCCATGTTGGGATGAAGCAAATCCGGAAATTCCCCCGGAATGGCATCGCCCTGCGGATCAGCAAACAACGTCCAGGTCTCGAGAAGCGTCACCTGCGACTGGCCCTTTACCATTTGCGCATACAATCGATTCATCATTTGGATTTGGTCGCGCGGACGCTTTTTGGAAGCAGCACTCGGAAAAACCTCGCAAAGCACGATCGGCATTTTCGGATTGTGGTGCGCCAACGCCGACAGGATGAGCTTCAGATTTTCCGCGGCCATTTCCGGCGTCGCCTTTTCCTCGAGATCATTGGTCCCGATGAGGAGCACAACTGCGGCGGGATTGAGAGCGAGCACGTCTTCCTTCAGCCGGATCAATACGCCTCGAGTTGTGTCGCCGCTGATGCCGCGGTTGGCGATTTTCATTCCGGGAAACCAGGCGGTGAAATCCTCGCCCCAACCTTGAGTGATGGAGTCGCCGAGCAGCACCACGGCCTGACGATCCTGTTCAACGCGCGCCGCCCATCGGGTCCGTCGCTCCACCCAAAGTCTTTGGAACCAATCGTATCGTCGAATGGGACCGGCGCCGGGCAAACCCTCATCTGTGGCGGGGATTTCCAATCGTGCTGTGGAACTGGCCGGTTTGTCCTGCGCCTCGAGAGCCAGGCAAACGAGGAGAAGCGGCAAGGCGAAATAAAGAAAGCTGCGGCGTGATTTCATGCGGCGGGATTCTTGTGCAACCGCGACCTTCAGGCAAGCAACGGTTGAGCTGCAGCAGTGTAAAGGCGCATCATCTCGTTGGGTTCAGCTCACGCCATGGTCCAGCCCCTCGCCCCAGCAACAGGGACTTGGCCGCGGCTGGAAATTATGCTTTGTTGAATTCATGGCGGATGCAGAAGAAACATTGGAAGAATTCGTTGCGCATGCGTTTCATGCCAGTTTTGTGAACCGGACGGCGACTGGAAAGCTCCGCGTGTTTGCGGATCGAGTTCGTTTTGAATCGGAAGCTGGAGAGGTCGAATTACCCATGGAAGGGCTGACGATTTCTCCAGGGGGACACGATGGCCGGCAGATATTCATCGGTCATCCGCTCCATCAAGACTGGACAATCTACACTTCAGACACGCGGATTTTGGAGTGCGAGGGATTGCGCGCTTGCGTTTCTGAACAGGC
>JBFMDG010000141.1:0-12338 GCA_040754135.1 Verrucomicrobiota bacterium | reverse complement strand
AACATCTCGGTTTCAAAATGACCGATGCCGATGTGACGGCGATTTTCGCGCGGTTCAAAGAGGTCGGCGATAAAAAGAAATTTGTTTATGATGACGACCTCACGGCGCTGGTGGAAGGCCACATCACGGAAGTGCCGGAAACCTGGTCGCTGGATTATTTGAATGTGACCAGCGGCAGCCAGACCGTGCCGACAGCCACGGTGCGGTTGAAGAAGGTGGGGGCCAACAATGGCGAGGAAAAAATCTGGCAGGACGCCGGCATTGGCGATGGTCCCGTGGACGCGACCTTGAAGGCGATCGATCGGCTCACCAAAACCCGCGGCCGCTTGATGGATTATTCATTGCGCGCGGTGTCGCAGGGCAAAGATGCGCTCGGGGAAGTGACCGTGAAAGTCGATTTCGGCGATGGCGAATTGGTGACCGGCAAAGGCGCCAGCACCGATGTCATCGAAGCGAGCGCTCGCGCTTATTTGAACGCGGTGAACCGATTCTTTTGCAGCACGAACCACAAAGCTCCGGCAGATCATCCATAGCACAATGCGTAGGACAGCGCGTCCCGCCTGTCCCTGAATTCTGCAATCATCACACCTTTGCCGCCACACCTTTGTCGGAAACTTCGTCGCGAACATCGTCGATCAGAGCTTTTTGTTTTCGACAAAGTTCTCGACAAAGAGATGGCGCAAAGCGCCAACGCGTAGGACAGCGCGTCCCGCCTGTCCCTGAATTCTGCAATCATCACACCATTGCCGCCACCCCTTTGTCGAAAACCTCGTCGCGAACTTCGTCGATTTGAATCTTTCTGTTCTCGACAAAGTTTTCGACGAAGTTTTCGACAAAGTTTTGGAGAAAGGGAAGGGCGCTGACAGTTTCAGGAACAGGCGGGACGCGGTGGCCGACGTTGAAATCTGTTGCTCAAAAACGCAAAGCGGCTAATTTCTGCCTCTCATGGTGCCTCGAATTGTTTCAGCGCTCCGTCGTGGCGTGCGGCCATGGCCTCTCCGGTACTCCGCGCGTTTCCAGGTCCAAATCATCGCTCTGCTTTGCGGCTCGGGTGTGCTCCTGTCGCAAGCGCTCTCTGCCGCCGAACTGTTGCCTCCCGGCTTCAGACCTCACCCGCCCGGCGTACACGCACTCGTCGGCGCCACCATCGTCATCAAACCCGGCACGACCATCGATACCGGAGTGATCATCATCCGGGACGGCCTCATTGAAGCCGTCGGTGAAACCTTGCAAATTCCTGCCGACGCCCGCGAATGGGACATGAAAGGCGCCACGATTTACGCCGGGTTGATCGAGCCTTACCTCACCCAGGCTGCGCGCGGCTCGAATAGCGGCGGCACCGACAGCGCGGATAGCGCGCATAATTCGCATAGCTCGGATCGCGCCGACGGAGGGTTGACTGCGGATGGCCCGAAATTTTTCGGCGTGGCGGGAGAAGGGCGTGATCCCGGGCAGCGAGGGCCGGGGCACAGTGTGGCGCGAATCACCCCGGAACGCCGGATGGCCGATGCGCTTTCGCTCGATCCCAAATTGCTCGAATCCCTGCGTGAACTTGGGTTCACGGCGGCGAATGTCGCGCCGGATTCAGGCATTCTCCGCGGCACGAGTGCGTGCCTGACGCTTTCGGATGCGAATCCCAACGAAACCATTCTCAAGCCGGATGTTTTTCAGCATGCCTCCTTCGACACCGGCGGGCGCGACAGTTATCCGGGATCTTTGATGGGGACGATCGCTTGCCTGCGCCAGGCCCTTTTGGATGGACAGCATTACGCCGCGGATTGGAGCGATTGGCGCCAGCGCGGCCAGGGCCGGACCCGGCCTGAATTCAATGTCGCGCTCGAAGCGCTGGGACCCGTTCTTGGAAAAAACATGCCCATCGTTTTCGAACCCAAAAGCGCTCTGATGATCGATCGCGCCGCGCGTCTGGCCCGTGAATTCGGATTGAACTTTGTTCTGGTTTCGAGCGGACAGGAATGGCGCCGGCCCGAACTGGCTCGCGCTGCCGGCGTCCCATTCATTGTGCCGATCCATTTTCCTGAAGTGCACAAAATGCCGGAGGAGGACGATTGGCTCTCGATTTCGCTCGATCAATTGCGCGTCTGGGATTGGGCGGCGGAAAATCCCGGAATGCTCCGCAAACAAGGGCTCGACATCGCCCTCACCACCGCCTCGTTGCCTGACCGGAAGAATTTCCGAAAGAATCTGCGGCTCGCCATTGATCGGGGATTGGCCGAGCAGGATGCGCTTGCGGCCTTAACGACGATGCCCGCGAAATTGCTCGGAGTGGATCGGCTCATTGGAACGATCGAGCCAGGCAAGATTGCCAATCTCACCGTGGTTAATGGCAAAAGCTATTTCGATCCAACCAACAAACTCCGGGAAGTGTGGGTCGATGGACGAGTTTACCCGCTCGAATTCGAGAGGCGCAAGCCGAAGCCGGAAACAGCGGTGCAAGCCGCCAGCGCCACCACCACCGAAACGAAGAAGCCCGAAGCGGGCGCTGATAAGAAAAAAGAAACCGATCGGCGCGAGTTGCTCAAGAAACGGGTTGCAAGGTCGCCGCAAGAGAAACGCGGCGCCATCGCCACGCCAAAATCGATCCTGGTTGAAAACGCCACGATCTGGACATGCGGTCCGGCGGGCCGCATCGAAAAAGGATCTTTGCTGATCGTGGATGGCAAAATTGCCGAGGTCAGTGCCACCCCGATTGCCCGCGAGAAAGCCGGCCCAACCGGACCCGAACTTGTCATCGATGCCGCTGGACGCCACGTCACGCCGGGGCTGATCGACGCCCATAGCCACGCCATGATTCTGGGCGGGGTAAACGAATCCTCTCTGCCTTCCACAGCGATGGTGCGTGTCGCGGATGTGGTTAATTCGGAGACGGACAATATTTTCGAGCAATTGGCCGGAGGATTGACTGTGGCAAATCTCCTGCACGGTTCAGCCAATCCTATCGGCGGACAGAATTGCATCATCAAACTTAAAGAAGGCGCGCTGCCCGAGGATTTGAAAATGAGCGCCGCCCCGGCCGGGATCAAATTCGCGCTCGGCGAAAATGTGAAGCAATCCAATTGGGGCGATCGCAATACCACGCGCTTTCCGCAAACCCGCATGGGAGTGCGCACGTTCATGGCGAACCGGTTTATCGCGGCGCGTCGTTACCTCGAGGATTGGGATGCTTATCGCAAAGGCGGCCGGACTGTCCCGCCGCGACGTGACCTTGAACTGGAAGCTCTCGGCGAAATTCTTCAAGGCCGCCGCTGGATCCATTGCCATTCCTATCGGCAGGACGAAATCCTGGCGTTTCTCCGTTTGATGGAAAGTTTCGGGATCAAGGTCGGAACGCTCCAGCACGTGCTCGAAGGCTACAAAGTGGCCGATGAAATCGCGAGGCATGGCGCGGGCGCGTCGTGCTTCTCGGATTGGTGGGCTTACAAATTCGAAGTGTACGACGCCATTCCTTACGCCGGCAGCCTCATGCGTGAACGCGGCGTCCTGGTCTCGTTCAATTCCGATGATGCCGACCTGGCGCGGCGCATGTCGTTCGAAGCGGCCAAAGCGGTGAAGTATGGCGGCACAAGTGAAGAGGAGGCGTTGAAGTTCGTGACCTTGAACCCGGCCAAGCAACTGCGCGTCGAAGCCCGCATCGGTTCGCTCGAATCAGGCAAAGACGCCGACTTCGTGCTCTGGAGCAAATCGCCACTCGACGCGACAACGTTATGTGAAGAGACCTGGATCGAGGGGCGAAAGTATTTCGACCTGAAATACGCCGCGGAGCGAGCGGCGGCGCTCGAACAGGAGTGGAAAGCCCTGATCGAAAAAGCCAAAAAAGTCACCGGCACGTCCACCGAATCACCGAAGGAAGATGCGCGCGACACCTCATTCTTCGCTATTGCGCTTGAACATCTCCACGATCACGTGAACCGCCATTGCGACGATAAATAAGGCATTGAACCCACTGATGAGTCTCGAAAATGAAATGGCTTCACAGCCGAATCGGATTTTGAAAACCGCCCGCCATCCAGCGAACGCCGGCGCGAGCGGAAGTTTGTTTTACCGGCACGCTTTCGTTTCAAGCGGGCGACCGCTTTGCTTTGGGCTTTGTGTTTTGCTTTTGCTCTGGATGGCTGCCGCCTTTTTCGCCGCGCCTATCCTGGCTGCCGAAGCCTTCCTGATCAAAGCGGGCACGGTCCACACCGTAACGCAAGGCGATCTCTCCCCCGGCGAAGTGCTGGTGCGCGATGGCCAGATCGCCGCCGTCGGTAAAAACCTCGACCTCCGCGATGCCAAGGTCATCGATCTGTCCGGCGCTCATGTTTATCCGGGATTGATCGCACCGACGAGTTCGCTGGGCCTGGTTGAGATTGGCGCCGTCCGCGCCACTCAGGACATGTCCGAAGTGGGCGAATACACGCCGGACGTGCAGTCGTGGATTGCGGTGAACCCGGACTCGGAGCATTTGCCCGTCGCGCGCGCCAACGGAATTACTCATGCCCTGGCGGTGCCACAAGGGGGAATTGTCAGCGGCACCTCCGGCCTGATCGCGTTGGATGGTTGGACCGCGGAGGATATGGCCATCCGCAAACTGGTGGGGCTTCATTTGTTCTGGCCTTCGATGCAACTGGACACGACGCCCAAGGAGAGGTTCACCGATAAATCCAGATGGAAATCCCTCGAAGACCAGGCCAATGACCGCCGGAAAAAACTAAAATCATTGAACGATTTTTTTGAGGAAGCGAAAGCCTACTCCCGCGCTCGCGAGAGCGGCAAGTTAACCGCCATCACCCCCGCTTGGGAAGCGATGCTGCCCGTGATCAAAGGGCAGATTCCGATTTTCGTTCATGCGGATGAAATCAAACAGATCAAAGCGGCGGTGCTTTGGGCGAGCGAGCAGGGTTACAAAATCATACTGGCGGGTGGAAGGGACGCGCACATGGCGGCAACGCTGCTCGCCGAGAAGAAAGTGCCGGTCATTTTTGAACAAGTGTTCGATCAGCCGAGCCGCGATCGCCAGGCTTACGACATTCATTTCAAAACACCCGCTCTGCTGCATCAAGCGGGAGTGCGCGTGGCCTTGAGTCAGGGTTTGGGAAGTTCGGCTGCGAGCCACACGCGCAACTTGCCCTACGCAGCCGCCCAAGCCGTGGCGTTCGGATTTCCGGCCGAGGAAGCGCTAAAGAGTCTCACGCTCTATCCCGCGGAAATGCTCGGAGTCACCAACCGTCTCGGCTCGATTGAACCCGGCAAGGAAGCCAGCTTGTTTGCGGCAACCGGCGATATCCTCGACATCCGCTCGCGCGTAACGCGCCTTTGGATTGCGGGGAAAGAGGTCAGCCTCGACACGCGCCACACGCGCCTTTACGAAAAATACCGCAACCGGCCGGCGCGCTGAGAGACTGTCTGAAGACGGACCGGGGAAGGTGCGGTGATCCGGGGCCAGTCCGATAATCCGTTGTGAGACGCCGTCGTCAGCGTGTCACCCTCATCCATCGTTCCAAAATTGATCGGATGAACGGCGTGAGACGGGTGCGCTGATAAGCGTCCGCGACTTGTTTGATGGCTTCGGCTTGCGTGGGGTAGGGATGAATGACCTGGGCAAGTTTACTCAGTCCAATCCCCTCGGAGATGGCCACGCTGATCTCGCTGATCATCTCCCCCGCGTGCCGCGCGACAATGGTGGCGCCAACAATTTTATCGGTGCCCTTGCGAACGAGCACCTTGACGAATCCTTCCTCTTCGCCATCGACGATGGCCCGGTCCACGTGCTTGAACTCGCGCACGAATGCATCGACCTCGATTTTCTTTTGGGCAGCCTCCCGTTCCTGAATTCCAACATGCGCGATTTCCGGATCGGTGTAAGTGCACCACGGGATGATCAGCCGGCTCAATCTTTTGCTGGGAAACAAGAGAGCGTTTTGAATGACAATTCGCGCGGCTGCATCCGCGGCGTGGGTGAATTTCCACGGCATGCAAACATCGCCCGCGGCGTAGATGTTTGCATTCGTGGATTGCAAAAAATCGTTCACCTTTACACCGGAATTCCGGTCGAATTCGATCCCGGCCATTTCCAGTCCGAGCCCCTCGACGTTCGGTGCGCGTCCCGCGCCCACCAGGATTTCGTCCACTTCAATCGCCGACCGGCGAGCGCCTGAAGTAAAATGCATTCTTTTGCCTGACGCTTCACGGGTCACACGCTCGATGGAACAGTTCAATACCAGTTCGATTCCTTCCCGCTGAAACTGGCGCTGCACAACTTCGGCCGCTTCCGCATCTTCGCGATCGAGCAGATGCGAATTTTTGTGGAGCAGCACCACTTCGGATCCAAGCCGGTGAAAGGCCTGCGCCAATTCGCAGCCAATCGGTCCTCCGCCAATCACGCCCAGCCGGCGTGGCCGCTCCGTCAAATTGAACACTGACTCGTTGGTGAGAAACCCGGTTTGCTCCAATCCTTCGATCCGCGGAGTGGCCGCGCGCGCGCCGGTGGCAATGACCGCTTTTCTGAATTCCAGCCGAGTTCCGGCAACTTCGATCACGCTCGGAGAAACAAACCGGGCCTCGCCGAGGAACACATCGACGCCCATATTCCTGAACCGTTGCGCCGAATCGTGCGGACTGATGCCAGCGCGCAATCGCCGCAACCGCTCCATCACTGCGGCGAAATCGGGTTCGATAGTTCCGCGCACCTCGATGCCAAATCGATTCGCATCAAGCGCATCGGCGGCGGCGCGCGAGGAGCGGATCAGGCATTTGGACGGGACGCAGCCCACGTTGAGGCAATCGCCCCCAAGCAGGTGTCGCTCGATCAAAGCGACACGCGCCCCGAGTCCGGCCGCGCCGGCCGCCGTCACAAGTCCGGCGGTGCCGGCGCCGATCACCACCAGATTGTATCGGCCGGTGGGCGTGGGGTTTTGCCAATCGGCCGGATGCACGTTGCGCAGCAACTCGAGATTGGGTGCATCGAGCGGCCAGACGTTGAAATTCGCGTTCATGGTTTTTGCAAATCAAGACGGCATCTTTGAAGAAAGCTTTCGGCCATTTCGAATGAGTGAGCCCGGCAAGCACGATGGCCGCCCGAGGCTATTTCAGCTGCCGGTCCAATGCTTTCCGGGCAATTCGTGTGATGTAAACCGTGACGGCCACCGCCATTAATAAACCCACAATCGACAGGCCGATTTTGGCCCGCGACAAGCCGCCGCTGGTGCGGCCCAGATTTGAAAGACTCCCGGCCAGCGATCCGAAATAGACATAAACAATCGTGGCCGGAATCATCCCGATCCACGTGGCCAGAAAATAATCGCGCAGCGAAACTCGTGTCACACCCAACGCGTAATTGAGCAGATTGAAGGGAATGATCGGCGAGAGCCGCAACAAGCCGACGATTTTCCAACCTTCCCGCGCGATGGCTTCATCGATGGCGCGGAAGCGGTCGTTGTCTCCAATTTTATTGGCGACCCAATCGCGAGCGAAATATCGGCCGACCAAAAAGGCGGCGGTTGCGCCGAGTGTGGCGCCGATGGAAACATAAATGGAGCCCAGGGCCACGCCGAAAACGAGGCCGGCCCCCAACGTGAGAATGAAACCAGGCACGAAGCAGACGCAGGCCAGAATGTAAGCGCCGATGAACAGAATGGGCCCCCAGAGCCCGAGGCTTTGCACCCACGCGAGGAATGACTTGAGCCACTCCTGCACGTTGAGAAATTTCACGGCCAGGACGAGGCCGGCCAATGCAATCAACCCGATGACTAGTTTCAGGCGCGCAGAGGCTCGAGGATTCATGGCCGAAGATCATGACGCAAACGGAAGGTCGAGGGAAGTGTGATGCGCGCGGCGGGCATTGGACATCGCGGACGCCTTCGGCATGCGGTGTTTTGGCGTTCAGCTCAAGGCGCCGGTGCAACTGCTCCCTGCGCCAGCGGTGCAGGCCAGACAATGAAAGCCGGTGCGAATTTCACTCCCGATCAGATCAGCCGGCTTGATGTCCCAAAGGTAAAGCGGCCGCCCGTTGCGCATCTGCATCCCGAGCATTTGATTGAAGTCGCAATCGTAGATTTCGCCCTGGTATCCCACACTCAAAGTGGTCCGGCACATTAAACCGTCCACCGTGGCGGGATTGAAACTGTTCGCGAGCAATTCGAGGTAGGCATCCCACTGCCCATGCCGGCGCAAGTCCTCGGCAAATCGCGCAATCGGCTGGTTGCTCAGCGCGAGGAGCCGATTGAACACGATGCCGAAATCGCGGCGGAGGGCCTCTTTGTAATCCGCTTCCAATTCGCTCTGAGGCGGCGGCAATTTCGGTCCCAGCGGATTGTAAACCAAATGCAGCGGCAAGCGCGTTCCGTAATCGGCGGCGTTCAACTTTCGCAACGCGGAAATGCTTTTCTCGAACACGCCCTGGCCGCGCTGCTGGTTGACGTTTTCTTTCGAGTAGCAGGGCAGCGACGCAATGATTTCGACTTCGTGGTGGGCGAGGTATTCGGGCAGCCATCCGAAATCCGGCTCTTCAATCACGGTGAGATTGTTGCGGTCGATGACATGCGAACCGCAGGCGCGCGCGGTTTCAACGAAAAACCGAAAGAACTCGCTCAATTCCGGCGCGCCGCCGGTCAGATCCACGATGGGGGGCCGATGCGCGCGAATCCAATCGGCAATCCGGAGCGCGACCGGCTCGTCGATCATTTCGGTGCGCCAGGGAGCGGCATCGACATGACAATGGCGGCAGGCCTGATTGCATTTGCGCCCGACGTTGAGCTGAAGCGTTTGCAAGGGCGCGCGGCCGAGCCGGCACTGGTGTTGCGCGAGCTTTTGCTCAAAGGCGTTCATCTTCGCCGTAAGTTTCAACCGTGAGCATGACGGTGAGACAAGCTCAAAAAAATGGCAAAGAGCAAAGGGCAAAGGGCAAAGGGCAAAGGGCTCGACAGAGGGATCGATTGTTTCTAGTTTGGCGGCGACACCGTTGCCATGTGCTAATCGCGATTTGCCCTCTCCTCATTTCCAATGACTACGCGTTTTCCGTTCGATAACGTCCACAAGACGGCAGACTCGATTTTGCCGCCGCCGTCGCGCCGAGCGTTTCTCAAAACCGTCGCAACATCCGCTGGCGCCATTGCGCTCCCGGCATTTTTGCCTGCTTCAGCCATCGGCGCCAACGATCGCGTCCGCTTCGGCGTCATCGGCTGCGGCGGCATGGGCACAGGACATTTGCACAATCTGGTTAAGCGCAGCGAAGCCGATAACCTGCAGGTCGTGGCCGTCTCGGATGTTTATCAGCGGCGCCTCACGCGCGCCAAAGGGATTTGCCAGGGCGAAGGCTATCTCGATTATCGAAAGCTGCTCGATCGAAAAGATGTGGACGCCGTGCTCATCGCCACTCCGGATCATTGGCACGCCCGGATTTCGATCGACGCCATGGAGAGCGGAAAGCATGTGTATGTCGAGAAGCCAATGACGCACACGGTCGAGCAGGCGCTTGCTCTGAGAAACGCTGTAAGAAAAACCGGCAAGGTGCTGCAGGTCGGGCCGAACGGAACGGCCAGCGATTCTTACTGGGTCGCTCAGGAAGCGATTCGCGCCGGCCGCATCGGAAAAGTCACGTGGACGCATGGCAGCTACAATCGCAACGCGCGCATTTGCCTCTTTAACGAGCATCAGAAAATCGATCCCACCGCCGGTCCTGATAAGCCCGGCGACGATTTCATCGATTGGGACATGTGGCTGGGGCATCAATGGGGGCTCGCTCCAAAGATCCCCTGGAATCCCGAGCATTTTTTCCGGTTCCGAAAATATTGGCCCTACAACGGCGGAGTCGCCACCGATTTGCTCTACCACAAGCTCGCTCCGCTGCTCATCGCCATTGCCGGGCCGAACGGGGAATACCCAATGCGCGTCAGCGCCACCGGCGGCCAATACATCGAAAAGGATGGACGCGATATTCCTGACACGTTTTTGATGACGGCCGATTATCCCGGCGAATGGTCGCTTTTTCTCGTCAGCACACTGACCAATGATGCGGGTTTGCCGGACCGGATTTATGGAAAACACGGCACGATGGAACTGGGCGGCGAACCATTCCTGCGTTGGAATGGCGATTTCAAAGAGGAATTCAAAGCCAAAAATGAAGGCAAAGAAGAGTTGCGTTTACCCATTCGCCAGCGGCGCGATCTTCAAGGCAATTTCATCGATGTGCTCCGCGGCAAAGACCAGCTCGCGTGCAACTCAGAACTTGGCTGTGCCACCATGGTCGCCATCAAAATGGCCGTCGAATCCTTCCGCGAAAGCAAGACACTGCTTTGGGACACGCATCATGAGCGCGTCCGGAGCGTGTGAGGGAACACAGGAGCAAAGCGCGGAGCGCGAGAGTCTGGAACCGCAGGCGAAGCTTTAAGTAAACCAAAAAGAAGCGTGCGCTTATGAAAATTCAATGCGTTTTTATTCTGCTCGCGTTGATGTGCGAGCTGACTGCAGCCACACCGCAATGGCCGCAATTTCGCGGCCCGAATGGATCGGGCGTCGCCGAAGAAGCGCGGCCCCCGGTTCGATTTGGTCCCTCGACCAATCAGCTTTGGAAAACGCCGATCCCGTTTGGAGTTTCAGCCCCGGTGGTTTGGGGGAACCGAATTTTTCTGTCGGCCCATGCCAGCAACCAGCTCGTCACAATCGCTTTCGACGCGGAAAGCGGACGAGAGCTTTGGCGGCGCGTCGCGCCAGCGAAGAACATCGAGCGCTGTCACAATTTCAGTTCGCCGGCTGCCTCGACGCCATGCACCGATGGGCAGCGGGTTTACTCCTACTTCGGTTCGTTTGGACTGATCGCTTACAACTTTCAAGGTGAGGAATTGTGGCAACGGCCTTTCGAACGGCTGCCGAGCTCTTATGGCACGGCCACGTCCCCCATGCTTGCCGGCGGGAAACTCATTTTGCAACGCGACGGGGACAGCACCAACGCGCAAGTCATTGCCTTGGAACCCGCCACCGGAAAAACGATTTGGGAAGCTGCCCGGCCGCTGGCCGGCGCCAGTTATTCGACGCCGATGGTTTGGCGTCATGATGGAATCGAGGAGTTGCTGATTCAAGGCAAGGGGCGGCTGGCGGCTTACGATCTTAATCGCGGCGAACTGAAATGGTGGGTCAAAGGCTGGGGCTTTGCCGCCGTCACCACGCCGGTCGCAGGTGACGGGATGTTGTTCGCTGGTGGCAGCGGCATGGGAGACCCGGCCGAACCGGAAGATCCGATTTTAAACTGGAACAACCTGATCAAAAATCACGACGCCAATCAGGATGGCATTCTCGCTTTGGACGAAATACCCGAAAGCGTCGGCTGGCACATTCGCAAGGAAGTGCCCAAAGAAACTCCCGGAAATTATTTTCCCGTCCGCAACTTGATGAGCTGGTTTGTGGACGCCGATAAAAACAAGGAGATTACCAAAGCTGAATGGGACGAGCTCCAGGCATTTTCAAAAGACAAATACAACGCCGATCGTTTCGTGGCTATTAGGGCCGGGGGCAAGGATGACAGCACCGAAACGCATGTGGAATGGGAAACAACTCGAGGGCTATCCGAAATGCCTTCGCCGTTATTTTACCGGGGCCGCGTTCATTTCATTCGTGATGGCGGTTTGTGGACCGTGCTCGATCCCAGGAAAGGCACGCGACTGGTGGATCGAGAACGCTTGCCCAGCCGCGGCCAATCAGTGGCCAGCCCTGTCGCCGCCAACGGCCACATTTACGTGGTCGATGAATCGGGCACGTTCACGGTGTTGCGCGCCGGGGATGGGGTGGATGTTGTGCATGTCGCGCGTCTCGGCGAAAACGTTCGCGCCACGCCAGCTATTGCCGGTGATTGCCTTTACGTACGCACCAGCGAACACTTGTGGGCATTTCGAGGGAAATAGGGTTTATCGGCGACATGAATCAACCCCGCCTTTTGCAACTCACGGCGGGCACGGTCAATTCGCTTTCGCAAAAACCCTGCGTTGAGGCCGCGCTCTGGTCGAGAGGCCGCGCTTGCTTGGACAATCAGCCGGTGACCGTGCTGACGCGATTTGCGTAAACAGGCGGCGTTCCGTCGAGGCGTCGCCTTATTCCCACTTTGCGCCTTGATCAATCCAGGCGCGCACCAAAGCCACCTGCTCTTTGGTCAATGGCTTGGCTTTGTCATCGTCCACAGGAGGCATTTCCATTTCCTCGACGAGGTAGGCGACGTAATGAACGAGCGGGCTTTTTTCGCTTTTACCCGGAATGATCGCTTCCTTTTCACTCTTGCCGCCCTTCAAAGCGGCTTCGCGAGTGTCGAGGCGGTATTTGCTCTTCTGCTTTTCCGGGCCGTGACAGCGGATGCA
>JBFMDG010000140.1:0-12372 GCA_040754135.1 Verrucomicrobiota bacterium | reverse complement strand
AAGAGGAAGATTAATTTAATTGCGCTCGGGCGCACCGGTTAATTCGGAATATTTTAAACGGGAGGGAACCTTTTCGTTTTTCCAGATTAAGAGCCTGTCTGAAAATTCCGTGGGGTCTGAGGCATTTGTTCTGGCTTTTGCATTTTGACATCTGGAAAGTTTGTGGTGAGTTTGTCGCACTTACATTCAAAAACCGGTTGCAACCAAGTGGCAGCCGCGATTACAACCTGACTGCGTCATGGGAAAAGCATTAATCATTGCGGAGAAACCTTCGGTCGCCAGCGACATCGCGAAGGCGCTCGGCGGATTCAAAAAAGTGGGCGATTACTACGAAAGCGATCAGTACGTTCTTTCCTCCGCAATCGGGCACCTGCTCGAATTAACCGCTCCTCCCGATCAGGAAGTCAAACGCGGCAAATGGAGTTTTGCCCATCTGCCAGTCATCCCGACGCATTTTGATCTCAGACCGATCGAAAAAACCGAATCCCGCCTCAAGCTTCTCTCGAAACTGATCAAACGGAAAGACGTCAGCTCGCTCATCAATGCTTGTGACGCCGGTCGCGAGGGAGAATTGATTTTTCGTTACATCATCCAGTACGTGAACTCGGACAAACCGATTCAGCGGCTCTGGTTGCAATCGATGACCCCGGCGGCCATCCGGGAGGGCTTCGCCTCGCTGCGCGACGATCGGTCCATGCGGCCGCTGGCCGATGCCGCAGTCTGCCGGTCCGAATCCGACTGGCTCGTCGGCATCAATGGCACGCGCGCCATGACCGCTTTCAATTCCAAGACCGGCGGATTTCATCTCACCACCGTGGGCCGGGTGCAGACGCCCACGCTGGCGATTTTGGTCGAGCGCGAGGAGAAAATAAAAAAATTCGTTGCCAAAGATTATTGGGAGCTTCACGCCACCTTTGCCGCTCAAGCAGGCGATTACATCGGCCGTTGGTTTGACGAATCGTTTCAGAAATCCAAAGAAGCTGATGCTTCCGATCAAAGACCGGAACGCGTTTGGGATCGAACCCGCGCCGAGGCCATCCATGCCAAATGCCTGGGCAAACCGGGCATCGTCACCGAAGAAAGCAAACCGACCACTCAGCTGTCGCCCTTGCTCTACGACCTGACCAGCTTGCAGCGCGAAGCCAACTCGCGTTTTGGTTTTTCCGCCAAGACCACGCTTTCCCTGGCGCAGGCGCTTTACGAGAAACATAAGGTTTTGACTTATCCGCGCACCGATTCGCGCGCGCTGCCGGAAGATTACATTCCGACCGTCCGCAAAACGCTCGAAATGCTGCGCGAGACGAATTATGGCCCTTTTGCCGACTCGATATTGACCAGTGAATGGCTGCGGCCAAACAAGCGCATTTTTAATAACGCCAAGGTATCGGATCACTTCGCCATCATTCCAACGTCGCTGGCCCCGAAACATCTCAACGAGCTGGAAGCAAAACTTTACGATCTGGTGACGAAGCGTTTCCTGGCGGTGTTTTTTCCGGCGGCGGAATTCCTTGTCACCACCCGGATCACGCGGGTGGAAAACGAGCCGTTCAAAACTGAAGGCAAAGTGATGGTGCAGGCCGGCTGGATGAGCGTTTATGGCCGCGAAGTGCAGACGGATGACACTCCGACGCTCATTCCGGTTCAGCCGAACGAACGCGTGCACACGAAGGAAATCGAGGTGCAGTCGAATCAGACAAAGCCGCCGGCGCGATTTACGGAAGCGACGCTGCTCAGCGCCATGGAAGGCGCGGGGAAACTGGTGGAAGACGAAGAACTGCGCGAAGCGATGAGCGCGAAGGGGCTGGGAACGCCGGCGACCAGAGCCGCGATCATTGAAGGATTGATCTCGGAAAAATACGTGCATCGGAATGGCAAAGAGCTGCAGCCCACCGCCAAAGCCTTTTCGTTGATCACGCTCCTGCGCGGACTGGGCATCCCCGAACTTTGCTCGCCCGAATTAACTGGTGATTGGGAATTCAAACTGCGGCAGATGGAGCGCGGCCAGTTGTTGCGCACCGATTTCATGAAGCAAATCGCGGAAATGACCCAGCACATTGTCGAGCGCGCGCGCCGGCACGAGAGCGACACGGTCCCGGGCGATTTTGCCACCTTGGAAGCTCCCTGTCCGAAGTGCGGCGGAGTGATCAAGGAGAACTACAAGAAGTTTCAATGTCAGAGCTGTGATTTCGCGCTCTGGCGGGTGGTGGCGGGCCGGCAGTTCGAAGCGGCGGAAGTCGAGGAGCTCATTCGCAACAAACGCGTCGGACCATTGCAGGGTTTCCGCAGCAAAATGGGATCGCCCTTCGCCGCCGTAGTGAAACTCGGTGCGGATTTCAAACCGGAATTCGATTTCGGCCAGGCTGAAAAGCAATCGGAAAACGGCGCCGAAGAAATCGATTTCAGAGGCCAGGAACCGATCGGGAAATGTCCGAAATGCGCCGGACGTGTCTTCGAGCACGGCATGAATTATATCTGCGAAAACGCCGTGGGCGCGGCGCGGACTTGCGATTTCCGGTCGGGGACAATCATTTTGCAGCAGCCGATCGAGCGCGCGCAAATGGCCAGGCTCCTGGAGACCGGGAAGACCGATCTGTTGCCGAAATTCATTTCCAAAAAAACGGGCAGGCCGTTCAAAGCTTATCTCGTTTTGGGCAAGGACAAGCTGCCCACTTTTGAATTCGAGAAACGCGAGGAGCGGAAAGCGGAAAAGAAAAAGGAGCCGCCCAAACCGCTCGATTTCACCGGGCAGGAACCGATCGGGAAATGCCCGCGATGCGGCGGGCGCGTGTTCGAGTCCGAGACCGATTACATTTGTGAACGCGCCCAGGCCGAAGAGAAACCGTGCAAATTCCGCTCCGGCAAAGTGGTATTGCATCAACCCATCGAGCGCGCGCAAATGGCCAAGCTCCTCGCCGAAGGCCGCACCGACGTGCTCAATAAATTCATCTCCCGCACTGGCCGCCCTTTCTCTGCCAGTCTGGTGGTGCGCGACGGGGGCAAGGTCGAATTCGATTTCCCCGAATCCACGCCGAAGTAATTCGCACTTCTGAGCCGCTGTTTTAGTCGATGGCCGTTCTCCCGTTCGCTTCCGTTTAGCCCTTTGGGACGAAGGTCGTGACTTTACGCCGGCGGCGGAACCTCTTCCACCTGGGCATGCTGTTCGAGAAGATCGAGCACCTTGGCGCTTTGGATCTGCTCGTGGATCTCGGCGATGCCGTTGCGTTCCTGCAATTGCTTCACCATTTTGTGCGGCGGGATGTTGTACTGCTGGGCCAGGAAAAGTATGCGTTGCATAATTTCCTTTTGCTCGACCTTTACTCCTTCTTTCTCGGCGATGCGGCTGAGCAGAAAAGCCACCTTGACCCGTTCCTTGGCACTGTTCGAAGCGTAGTTATAAATCTCGTTTTTCTGCTTTTCGATCGCTTCCTTGGGAATGCCGCGCTCCTGGTTTTCGCGGACCACGTCATAAACCACGTTCCGGGTTTCCTGGAGAACGATCGATTCGGGCAGCTCGAAATTGACGCGGCTGAGCAATCCGCCGACGAGCTGATTGCGCACGTCGCGGCGTTGTTTCATGTTCGCTTCAGCTTGCAGATCCTTCCGCACACCTTCGCGGAGCTTTTCAAGATTTTCCGTGCCGAAAGATTTGCCAAATTCATCGTCGAGCGCCGGCAATGCTTTCACTTTCACCTGAACAATTTCGACTTCGTAAACGGCCTGCTTCCCGGCGAGCTGCGGGGCTACGAAATCGGCGGGGAATTGAACTTCGACCGTGCGTTTTTCACCGGCCGACGCGCCAACGAGCTGCTCGGTGAACCCGGGAATGAACGAACCCGCTTCCACATGCAGCCAGAAATTATTGTTCTGCGTGAGCCCTCGCGCCGTCGGCGCAAATTCCGTCAGCGGTTTGCCTTCAGAAGTGCCGCTGTAATTGACCACCACAAAGTCACCGGGCTGCACCGGACGCGCCACATCCTCATAGCCCGCACGCTGTTCCCGCAAAACATTCAAAGCCTTGTCCACATCGGCGTCGGAGACGATCGCCGGCGCTTTTTTGACGGGCAACCCTTTGTATTCGGGAAGCTCAAACTCCGGCTCCGTCTCGAGCGTGGCCGCAAAAAGCATCGGCTGTCCGCGGCCAAATTGAATTTCTTCAATGTCCGGATAACCGACCGGGTGAATCTTCTGTTGCTCGACCGCCTTGCGATAATTCTCGTTGATCAGCTTCCGCTTGACCTCGTCCTCGATTTCCTTGCTGTAGGTGCGCTCGACCATGGCGCGGGGCGCTTTGCCGGGACGGAAGCCAGGCAGCTTGACCTGCCGCAAAAAAGAGCCGGTCACTTCTCCGAATGCCGTATCGACGGCGTTCGCATCGACTTCAACTCGCACCAGTTTTCGACACGGAGCGAGATTCTCAACTGTCACATTCACAACGATTACCTTTCGCCAAAGATGGAAAGGCCCCGCGTTCCACCCGACGGGAGCGGGGCGAATGCCGCGGAGCCAAAAACAGGCAAAGGTTAAGTGCGGTTCCCGGCACCGTCAAGCCCATCCCCAGAACTTTCCCAGGACCAAAGCGACGCTTCGAGCCGCAGCCGCGGCCGGAGCGTCTTCCCTCATCCAAGTGCCTGCGCGTCATCCTCGCGCAATCGCGGCGACTGGCTTCCCATCGCAGAGGCGCTTCAATTTGCACATTTGCCTATGCTCTTGCCTTACCTTTGTCGGCCACATTGTCGAAAACTTTGTCGAGGGTTCGACAGAATTCTCGACGAAGTTTTCGACAAAGATTCCAAAAAGGCATGGCTTGAGTGGCTGAATTGGCTTTCATCGGTGCGTCATGCTGATTAAATTCACTCCGAACCATGCCTTGGCCAAAGATGATTCGAGTTGGTATGAAACGCATTTTCTTGTTGCTCATTCTCGCCGTCTGTCCGCTTCTGATCGTCGCGCAGAAATCCGACTGGGCCAAACTCTTTTCAGAAGATGGCATTCCGAAAAACTGGCTCGTCCGCGCCTGGAATGATCTCCGTCAACCGGCCGACCCGGGCGTGGTGTGGAAAGTGCAAAACAGCGTGCTTCATGGCAGCGAACCTCGCGGCACCTGGCTCGTGAGTGAAAAGGAATACGGCGATTTCATCCTCGAATTCGAGTGGAAGCTCGGCGAACGGGGCAACGGCGGTTGCGCCTTGCGCTCGCCATTGTTCGGGGATCCGGCCTTCGATGGTCTCGAACTGCAAATGGTCGATCCGCGCTATTATCCGTCCGATATGAAAGTGACCGAGGCCGAATTGACGGGCAGTCTTTACAAAGCGATTGCACCCCGCAAGCAACTCTTCAAACCGACCGATTGGAACAAATACGAAATCACCTGCAAAGGTCCCTTGATCAAAGTGGTCCTCAACGGCGAAACCATTCTGGATGTGAATCTGGACGAGCAGACTCAGCCCACGAAGCGCCATGACGGCTCGGACGCACCGCCATTAAAGGATCGGCCGCGCAAAGGGTATATTGGATTTCAGGAGCTCAGTCGCGGCGGCGGGCATGTTGAAATTCGGAATGCGCGTCTGAAAGTATTGGACTGAACTTCCGAGAGGAAGACAGCCGAAGCCAACGCGCGGGGGCGACGTGAGCGTGCCTGAGATCGACGCGAAAGCAACTTAACGGAACGCGAACCACAGGAGTCAACGCATGAACACACGGGACCGCACCGAATCCGCCGGGTTGTTCGATGCCTCGCAATCTTTCCCCAGCCTGATCGTCCGGGATCGCGATCCGGAGAATCTGGAATTTCCCTTCTCGAGCTTGAACAGCTTTATGACGCCGCGCGAACAGTTGTTCGTTCGCAATCATTTTGCAGTGCCGAAAATTGAACGTGATGAATGGCGGCTCCGGATTGAAGGATTGGTTCAGAACCGGTATGAGCTTTCCTTGGGCGAACTGCTCAAGCTGCCATCGCGATCGGTCACGATGACGCTCGAGTGCGCGGGCAACAGCCGCATTTTCCTCTCGCCGAAAGTAAGCGGTTTGCAATGGGAGTTGGGCGCAGTCGGCAATGCCGAATGGACGGGCGTGCCGCTGGCAGCGGTTCTCAAACGCGCCGGTTTGAAGCCGGGCGCGATGGAAGTGGTGTTGGAAGGAGCGGACAGCGGCGAGATCAAGAAAGAGCCGCAATCGCCGGGCAAAATTCATTTCGCGCGCAGCCTGCCATTATCCAAGGCGCTCATGCCCGAAGTCATCCTGGCCTTTCAGATGAACGGCGAACCTTTGAGTGCGGCGCACGGCTTTCCCGTGCGCGCCATCGTGCCCGGCTGGTATGGCATGGCGTCGGTAAAGTGGCTCCATCGCATCGTGGTCAGCGATGCGAGTTTCCGCGGCTATTTCCAAACGTCCGATTATACATTCTGGCAGGAACAGGATGGCTTGCCCATCCAACTGCTGCCGGTCAGCGAAATTGAAGTGAAGGCGCAAATCGCCCGGCCATTTTTGCATGAAATTGTTCCGGCCAATTCCGTTTATCGCATTCACGGCGCGGCCTGGACCGGCGAATCCGAAGTGACCAAAGTGGAAATCAGCACCGATGGCGGCGGTGACTGGCACGAGGCGCAATTGCTTTCCGCGGCCGCACCGTTCTCGTGGCGATTATGGGAATACTATTGGCGGACACCGGCACAGGCGGGCACGACGACGGTGATGGCGCGCGCTACGGATGCGCGTGGAGCGATTCAACCGATGCAGCGCGATGCGCATCGCGGAGCTTACATGATCAGCCATATCCAGCCGATTGAAGTCGAAGTGCGCGCTTTGGCGGGCCGGCAAGCCAGCGACAGCTACACCATCTGATGGCGCGGACTCGGCTTGAAGTGTGGGCGGTCGAGTGGTGATCGATCGCAAAATTAAAAATTAAGAAGCTCGAAAACTGAAACGTGGAAAAGTGGATCGCTCTGTTGACATCCCCACGCATTCTTCGTAGGAAAGGCTCATCAACTTTCAAAGCCATGCGCCGACGTGATTTTCTCAAACTGAGCGCCGTCAGTATCGGTTCGCTTTCTCTCACTCCTGCCCAACTGTTTGCCCAACGAGGTGGAGGATTGCATTCGGGTTCGAGCAAGGAGCCGTTCCTCATTTCCCTGGCCGAGTGGTCTTTGAACAAGACCCTCCGCGCCGGCAAAATGACCAACCTCGATTTCCCGCGCGTGGCCAAACGCGATTTCAACATCGACTGCATTGAATTCGTCGATCAATTCTTCGCCGACAAAGCGCAAGACATGAGCTACCTGCGCGAGCTGAAAACGCGAGCCGAGGGCGAAGGCGTGACGATGGGTTTGATTATGATCGATACGACCGGCGATTTCGGCGCGGCGGAGAAAGCGGATCGCGACAAAGCCATCGAGAAAACGTTTCCCTGGATTGACGCCGCCAAATTCCTCGGTTGCCACACCGTGCGCATCAATGCCCGAGGTCCCGGCAGCGCGGATGAATTGCGGGACAAGATTGTCGAAAGCTGCAGCCGGCTGGCCGATTACGCTGCGCCGCGCGATTTGAATATTGCCATTGAAAACCACGGCAAACTTTCATCCGATCCGGCCTGGCTCAGCTCGGTCATGCAGGCCGTCAACAAACCCAATTTCGGCACCTTGCCGGATTTCGGCAATTTTCCTTCCGACATCAACCGTTACGATGCGGTGGAAACACTCATGCCCTGGGCAAAAGCGGTCAGCGCCAAAGCCTCGCGCATCAATGCCGAAGGCTGGGTCGAGGAAACCGACTTTTTCAAAATGATGCGCATCGTGCGCGACTTCGGTTACAGCAGCTACGTCGGCATCGAGTCATCGCCCTCCAAACAGGAGGAGGAATACGATTACATTCGGAAAACGCGCGACCTCCTGTTGAAGGTGCGGGAGCATCATCGACGCGTGCCGCCGATTTTTAATGGCCGCGATCTCACGGGCTGGACCAAAATTGAAGGAGGCGAATGGACGGTCGAAAACGGAGTGTTGATTGGGCGCAACGGACAGAATTGGTCCACCAACCCAGAGCGAACCGGTTCATGGCTGAGCACGGAAAATCAATACCAGGATTTCCGGCTCGAGTTGCAATTCTCCATCAACAAAGGAGGCAACAGCGGCGTCTTCTTCCGCTCGCTGCACGAACGCAATCCCGCCTTCACCGGTTACGAAATGCAAATCCACGATTCTCCCGGACGGCCTCCGGGCAAAGGCGGCCCGGGATCTTTATACGATGTGATCGCTCCGGCGAAAAATATGATCCGGCAAGCGGGGCAATGGAATTACGCCACCATCCTGGCGCGCGGCCCGAAAATCATCGTCGAAATGAATGGCGAACGGATCATCGAAACCGAGCAAACACGATCGCTCAAAGGGTACATCGGCCTGCAAAATCACGACGCCCGCTCCGAAGTGCGCTTTAAAAACATCCGGCTGGAGGAGTTGTGAGATTGCTCGAGGCATTAGGCCCAAGCGGGCGGCGCCACACTTTTCGAGTTCAGTCGAGGAGATGCTGAATCAACTTGCGATCCGGAACATGACGCGCAGCGACCTTGCGTTCGCTGATCAACTCCGGGCATCTGAAGGTTGGAATCAAACCATCGAGGATTGGCAACGATTGCTGCTTTGGGAACCCAAAGGATGTTTCCTCGCGCTTTGGCAGGGGAAACCGGCCGGCACTGTCACGACAACCATCTATGGCCCGATCGGCTGGGTGGGAATGATGCTTGTCGATTCGCGCTTGCGACGACATGGAATTGGGCAAAGCCTGCTCGAACATGCGTTGCAATATCTCGATCGCCGTCACGTCCAATGCGCCAAGCTCGACGCCACGCCGCTGGGGCGCGCGCTCTATCGGCGTTTCGATTTTCAGGCGGAAGGAATGTTGACGCGATGGGAACGGCACGAAACGGGTTCGCCTGCGCCCTTTAAACAAAAACGCATCCGGCCGATCACGCTCGAACATCTCACCGCCATCCGGCAACTTGACGTCGCAGCGTTTGGCGTGGATCGCTTCCGCATCCTGCGCGAAATCGCGCTGGCCAACGAAGCCGCGCTCGTGCATCTCGGAACATCCGCACGCGTCGATGGATTCGGTTTTCTGCGCAAGGGCGCTCGATCCTTGTATCTGGGGCCGGTCATTGCCCAAACCACAGAGGCCGGGCGAGATCTCGTCTGCGCGCTTTTGGCACGCAGTCATGGATTGCCTGTCTTTTGGGACACGCCGGAAACAAATGAAGCCGCGGCCGCGCTGGCGCCATCGCTTGGATTCAAACCGCAACGCCCGCTCGTCCGCATGTTTCGCGGCCCCAACCAATCGCCGGGAGATTTTCAGAAACAATTCGCCCTGGCCGACCCGGCCGTCGGTTGAAAACTCGATGCCCGCTTCACAACAGCTCGAGCACGCGCTATAAAACCGGACGCATTCAAATGACATGGATCGGTGCTATCATTTCGAGTCGTGCCATGACGAGGTTTCTCGCGTTGTGAAGAACCGCGTTTCCATTTTCTTATTGCTGCTTTTGCTCGCGGCCTTTGCGCTGCGAAATGTCAGCGCCGATTCAAATCCTCCAGGCGCCGGCAAAGGGAAAGCGCGGGACAAGACGGTTTACGAAGCGATGCACCTTTTGAAAAATGAGTGCTTCACCTGTCACAACGAGGAGAAGAAAAAAGGCGGGCTGGTTTTGACGGCTCGCGAGCGGCTGCTCGAAGGGGGTGATAGCGGCCCGGCCGTTGTTCTGGACAAACCGGATTCCAGCCGGCTGCTTGAAGTGCTCGCCGCCGGAGCCGATCCGCATATGCCCCCCAAAAAACAGCTCACGGCGGCTCAGGTGAAACTCATTCGCGACTGGATCAAGTCGGACGTCCCATACGATGCCCACGTCCTCGCCGAAGAGGAGCCGATCACGCCGGTGGCTCTGACGCAACTCCCTGCCGGATACCAGCCGGTCATGGCGCTGGCGCTCAGTTCGGACGGTCAAAAGCTGGCCGCGGGACATGGCGGAACCCTGGCGATTTACAATGCTTCGCCAACGAATTTTCCGCTGCTCGCTCAAATGTCCGCCCATCGCGATGCCATTCAGGCCATCGCATGGAGCGGCGATGGTCAACAACTCGCCTCGGCCGGTTTCCGGCATGTGGTCCTCTGGAATGCCGCCACTCTGCAGCCCTTGCGCGAATGGACCAATGGTCTGGCGGGACGCATCACTGGCCTTCGCTTTGCCAAAGATAATCAGCAACTCGTGCTCGCGGATGGTGTCGCCGGTCGCAGTGGACATGTTCGGCTCCTCGATTTGAATTCGGGCAAGATCACCGCCTCATGGCGCGCGCATGAAGACGCGATTTACGCTCTCGACCTCAGCCGTGATGGACGCCGATTGGCCACTGCCGGCGGGGACAAATGGATCAAAATCTGGGATCTCGCGCGCCAGAAGGAAATCGCGCGCCTCGAAGGTCACACCGCTCAGGTGCTGGCGGTGGCTTTCAACACCAATGCCACGCAAGTGGTGAGCGGCGGCGCGGACAAGCAATTAAAGGTCTGGGACATTGAAACTCGGGAAAGAATCATCACGCTGGGCAAGCAGGACCATGCCATTACCTCCGTCTCCTGGCCGGGAGATGGGCAAACCATTTATGCAAGTGCCGACGATGGCACGTTGCTGAGCTACCGAAATCTGAAAGTGCACTCGGGCGAACAGAGTTCCCGCGGAGGCGAGGAGAAACAACTCGGCGAGGTCAAAGAAAGTTTGCTTTGCCTGACCGTCGCCCCGGACGCCAAAACCGTCTTCACGGGAAGCCACGATGGAGGGATTCAGGTTTGGAACAGTCAGGGCAAACAACTGGCCCTTTTGAACGCCCCGCAATCCGTTCCCAAACCAAACCTCTCCCCGCTCGCCGTCACAAACCACGATTTCCAGGCGGACAGTCCGTCCTGGCTCGAACGGATTTTCGGGCGATCACCACGATCCCGCGCGGATACAAACGTCGCGCCAAACCGGACCGTCAAAGCCCGCATCCTGAGTCTGGTCGCCGAACCGAAATCGCTTCGATTGACCGCCGATGCGCCACGGCATCATCTCCTCATCAGCGCGGTGACTGCAGATGGTTTTGAAATCGACGTGACCGATCAGGCGAAATTTTCTGCGAGCCGAAAAGCTCCGTTTCGAGTGGACGATTCGGGATTGGTAACCGCGTTGCGGCCCGGCGATGGAATCGTCACTGCGAAAGTGAGCGGGCAGCGCGTCGAGATTGCGGTTCGGATTGAGGCAGCTTCAGCGCTGGCTGGTTCCGCTGAATCTGCTGATCCTCCGGGTGCGTTGGTTTTGCCGCCAGTGAGTTTTGTGCGGGATGTGTTGCCCGTATTGAGCAAGGCCGGTTGCAACGCCGGCGCATGCCACGCCAAAGCCGAAGGCCAAAATGGCTTTAAACTGTCGGTGTTTTCTTACGACCCGAAATCAGACCATGCCGAAATCGTCAAGGACGCACGCGGACGGCGGGTGTTTCCAGCCGCGCCTGAGGAGAGCTTGATCATTCAAAAACCGACGACCCGATTGCCACACGAGGGAGGTCTGCGGTTCAAACCTGGTTCGGAGACGCATCGAATTTTGCTGCGATGGCTGCGGCAAGGCATGCCCTATCAGTTGCCGGACGAACCTTCTTTGGCGCAGTTGGTCGTCTTTCCAAAGGAGCGCAGGTATCTAAAGGGAACTTCGCAACGGCTCATTGTGCAGGCGGTTTATGCCGATGGCAGTGTGCGTGACGTGACGGCGCTTGCTTCCTTCGATTCCAACGACAAGGAGATCGCCACGGTAAACGAACACGGGCGCGTCACCATCGGCAACTTGACCGGGCAAGGCGTGATCGTCGCGCGTTACATGGGATTCGTCGCCGATGCCCATATCATCGTGCCGGCGGATCGCATTCTTCCCGAAGCGCAATACGCCGCGTTGCCGCGCCATAATTTTATCGACGATCTCGCTTACGCTCAATTCCAGCGGCTGGGACTTTTCCCTTCGGAACTTTGCACCGACGCGGAGTTTTTGCGCCGGGCCAAACTGGACGCCACCGGCGTGTTGCCCACGCCCGAGGAAGTGCGGGCTTTTCTGGCGGATCCGGCAAAAGACAAACGCCAGGCGTTCATTGCCCGGTTGCTCGAACATCCCGCCTACGCGGATTACTGGGCAAACAAATGGGCCGATCTGCTCCGGCCAAATCCAGATCGGGTCGGTGTCAAAAGCGTTTTCATTCTCGACCAGTGGCTTCGAGAAAGCTTTCGGCAGAACAAGCCTTACAACGAATTCGTCCGCGAAATCCTGCTCGTCGAAGGCTCGAATCATCGCGAAGGCCCGGCGGTCGTTTATCGCGACCG
>JBFMDG010000139.1:0-12394 GCA_040754135.1 Verrucomicrobiota bacterium | reverse complement strand
ACCGTGGAATGGCGGACCAACTTTTTTGGAGATATCACCAACCCGGGTGCGGCGATGAATGCCGATCCCGATGGCGATGGGCATTTGAATTGGCAGGAATACCTCGCGGGAACGCATCCGTTGCAGGCCGATTCGAAATTGCAGCTGCGGACTCCAGCGTTGACGATCGAAAACAATCAGCCTGTGGCGATTCTGAAATGGATTTCCGCTCCCGCAAAAACTTACAAGATCCAATCCGCCGCTTCGATCGCCAATCCGAATTGGGAAACGGTGGCGGAGAACATTGCCGGTGATGGCCACGTGTTGGAAATCCGCCACGCGGCAAACCAAAAGGCGCGCTTTTACCGAATCCTAGTCTTCAGCCCATAACCACTCGATGCTTCCATGAAAACTGCCAATCATTGCCAGGTTCCGCAGACGCCAAGCCAGCGCGCGGAACATCCGCACATCGCCACTTTCCGGGCCGACCGAAACGCGCCGCCCACTTCCAACGCTCACAACCAAACAAACTCCCCTATGAAACACAAACTCATCCTGCAGTGGATGCTGCTAACCGTTTTAACGGTGGGCCTCGCCGCCCAAACCGTGGAAACGGTGGTCCCCACATCAGCCGGGCTGTCGGAACCTTACAACGTCGTGGCCGATCCCAACGATCCCGCCGGCGTGTATTACATCTCCGACAGCGCCAACAACCGAATCCTGGTGTTCCGCAAAGGCGATAGCGGGCCCTCACTGCTGGCCGGTGATCCGGCGGGAGAACCCGGCGACGCCGATGGCGAAGCCGATGCCGCGCGCTTCTTTTCGCCACAAGGAATGGTGTTTGTGGAAAACCGATCCGGGCTGGGCGACGGATTGATCGTCGCCGACTCGGCCAACAATCTCATCCGGTTCGTGAGCACCGTGAATGGGACTGTGACCACATTGGCCGGCCGTCGCGGACAGACCGGCAGCGATAATGGGGCCGGCACGGACGCCACATTCAATTTCCCGATTGGGCTGGCGCTGGCTTCCGACGGCAAAGTGTTCATCGCCGATTCGCGCAACAATGCCATCCGCATTCTGGACACCGACGCAGCGAATACGGTGAGCACGCGCGTCACCGGCCTGACTCAGCCATCGGCAGTCGAACTGGATGCTGCCGGGCGTATTTTTGTGACAGAACATCGCCGGCACGTGATCAAGATGATCGACGGAGCGGCGGCGCCGGAGATTATCGCCGGTGCCGAAGGGGTGGTCGGATCCCTCGATGCGACGGTGGGCACGAGCGCGACGTTTAATGGTCCGAGGGCTTTGCTCTTTTTGGGCGGCGCGAGTGGAATGCTGGTGAGCGATTCCGGGAATCATACCATTCGGCAATTGATTCGGAGGACGGATGGAAAGTATGCCGTGTTCCGGTTTGCCGGAGCAACTGGCACCGGAGCGTTGGTGGATGGCAATGCAGCGACGGCCCAATTTAATTCTCCGCTCGGTTTGTCTTTGGATGCCGACGGTTTGATCCTGGTGGCGGATTTGTTCAACAACGCGGTGCGCGCCATCCGGCGCAGTCCGGCACCCGATCCGATCGCCTCGGTGGAATCAGGCGTGTACTCGGAACCGATCAGCATCGTTTTAACGAATCACACCCAATCCTCTTTCTTCCGGTTCACTCTGGACGGCTCGCTACCGACGCGTGGCAGTGATTTATACACAGCTCCCATCAATGTGTCGGAAGGGACGGGAACATCGGCGACGACGATTTTGCAGGTGCGCGCTTTTTCGCCGGATGCCATTGGCAGCGGCGTTTTGAGCAACCGCTACACGTTTGCGTTGCGCACACCTGGTGTGAGCCCGGGCGGCGGTTCTTTCACGAACGTTCCGATGGTGACACTCACCAACACCGTGACCGGCGCGGAATATTTTTACACGCAAGACGGGTCTGATCCGGCCCGAACGAATGGCACCCTCTGGGCCGGGACCTCGTTCGCTTTGACCAACCAAACGCTCAAGGTCAAAGGATTTCGAGCGCGCATGCTCGACACGGCCACCTTAACGCAGCCTTTCTCGTTGACGGTGGCGACGCCAAAAATTACTCCGGGCGGAGGCACGTTCGTGAACTCAACGCCGGTGGAAATATCGAACATGATTTCCGGGGCGACTTATCTTTACACCATTGACGGTTCGGATCCGGCGATCATCCCTTCGCCCAATCCGATTACTGATCCGAATCCCACAACCAACGGTGTGGTTTACACCGGTCAATTCACTTTGGGAACGAGCGGGACATTGAAGGTGCGCGGCATTCGGCCAGGATTCGATGATAGCGACATTTCCAGCGCGCAATTCAACCTCATCGTTTCCGATGCGAAAATTGTTCCTGAAGGCGGCGCATTTACCGGTGCGCCTCGAGTGCGCTTCGATAACACTCTGGCCAGCGCCACTTATCTTTGGACTATCGACGGAACAGATCCCTCCATTCTGCCGCCGCTCAATCCATTGGTGGATCCAAACCCGCGCACCAACGGCACGGTTTACGCCGGGGAATTCGTGCTGCCTCGGAGCGGCACTCTCAAAGTCATCGGCATTAAGGCAGGATTGGAATCGAGCGCGATTGTTGGAGCCACTTTCCAACTCACCGTCCCCACCCCGAAAATCGTTCCCGATGGCGGTTCGTTCACCAACTCACCGCTCGTCGTTTTCACCAATATGGTCGCCGATGCCACCTATGTTTGGACCAGCGACGGCACCGATCCTTCCATCACTCCGTCACCCAATCCGGTCGTGGATCCCGATCCCGTGGTGAATGGAAATGTGATCAATGGCGCCACAGGTTTTTCATTCAACCTGGGCACTAATGGCGTGGTTAAAATCAAAGGCATCAAATCAGGATTCAGCGACAGCCCGATTGTGAGCGCGTCCTTTGCCTTGACGGCTCCGACGCCAATCATCGCTCCGGCAGGCGGAACCTTCACGAATACACCGAGCGTGAGCATTTCCAATTTCGCGGCCGGGGACACGGTGGTTTACACCACCGACGGCACCGATCCGTCGATCACACCTTCACCGAACCCGAACGAGAATCCCAACCCGGTGATCAATGGCACCACCTACACCGCGCCATTTTCGCTGACGACGTTTGGGATCGTAAAAGCGCGCACGTTCCGAAATGGATTCGAAGCGAGCGCAATCGCCAGTGAAGCTTTCCGATTGAATGTGGATGATCCGAACATCACCCCTCAAACGAATCGTTTCATCAATCTCGCCCCACTGACGATCTCGACGCGGACCACGGGCGCGGCATTGCTTTATACGCTCGACGGCACTGATCCGGTAACGAGCTCGACGCGGAGTTCGGGCACGTCGCCACTGAGCCTGAATGTGGGCACGAACGCCACGTTAAGAGTTGTCGGGAATTTGAGCGGGTTTACGAACAGCGCCGTGATCACGAAGGAATTTCGCGTGCAGGTGGACACGCCCACGCTGAGTCCGTCGGGCGGATTTTTCCCCAGCCGCGTTGAACTGACGTTTGCAAACCTGAACCTGGCTTCCACGATTTTTTACACGCTGGATGGATCGGAACCGACGACCAATTCCACGCGCTATATGCGAGGGGACAAGATTCGTTTAGATCAGACGTCTTTCCCGGGAGGGGATCTCCGCAACGTGAAAGCCCGTGCTTTTGCCGATGGGCTGGATCCGAGCGAGATCGCGTCGGGCGCCATCAGCGAAAACGATGAAATCGGTTTCATTCAGGACATCAATGCGGGCATCGGTTCCACGGTGGTGATTCCGGTGATCGCCAACCTGAAAAGCAATCAGGTGCTGCGCTCGCTGCAATTCAACGTGCAACTCGCGCCCAGCGCGGCTGGCACTCCCAATGTGGGCGCCAGCCAACTGCGCGCCTTGAACTCCGGGCCGAACGATTTCGTGCGCATCCTGGATGGCACGGAGTCGCAGGGCACTTCCACATTCAGCACTTCCCAATTCCAAATTCCAGGAGCCGGTGGAGTGCAAACCAACGTGCTGGCCATTTCGTTCATCGGCACCAACGCCAATTTTGCCGTGCGAAATTTTGCCGCCATCACCCTGCTCTCCGTCACCATTCCCACGACCTCGACCGTCGGCCAGAGCTACACCATTCAGGTCACGCAACCGTCGGGAACTTCGGACGGCCAGCAACAGAGTGTTTCTCTGGCCGCCATGGCGCCTCGAACCATTCTCGTGACGAATGTCAGTTACCTGGTCGGGGATACGGCGCCCGGCGGCTGGTACAACGTCGGGGATTTCGGAGACAACAAACTCGACAACAGTGACGTGAACAATGCCTTTTACGCGTCGCTGGGAGTGCGTGTGCCGTTCAACTTCACCGATGTTTTTGATGCCATGGATGTTTATCCCGAAGATTCGGTCGGATCGGTGGGTGGCGACGGTCAGATTCGTTTCCTGGATTGGCAGCGCGTTTTACGGCGAGCGTTGCGCCGGGACACGAGCAATTGGTCCCGCATTTGGTCGGCCGGCGGCTCGCGCATTCCCACCGCCGTGGCCTTGGGCGCCTTTGCTTCGGTGGCGGAATCGGCCACCGCCAAGCCGGGCGCGGTCTGGGTTCGCGACGCATTGCTGAGCGCATCGCCCGTTCCGAATGTCGCGGCCGGAGCAACCGTGCGCGTGCCGGTAACGGTGAAAACCTACGCGGCGCGGAGCATTTCAGGATTGCAATTCCGCGGGATAGTTTCCGCCGTGAATGGCGCGCCTGATCTTCAAAAAGCCGCGAAATTTGTCGCCGCTCCAGGATTGCAAACGCCGGCGCCGGTGGACGGGCTGGCGCTGAACCAGGTCGCCGCAGGCTGGAACCTGGAATCGTTCGCGCCTTCGATCGAAGGCGAACAACTCCTCGGCCATATCGAGTTCAGCGTGCCCGAGATTGCGGGAGCTGGCGCATCGTATCGGGTGCATTTCGAAAATGTGGATGGCGCTCCCGCTCCCGATGCCGCAGGCACCTTCAGTCAATACGAAATGGAAAGCACGGCCGCTTTGGTGGCCGTGGGTGGCAATGGCCGTTCCGAAACCATCTCGGATGAATGGCGCGTGCAATTCTTTGGCAGCGCCAACAGCATGCTGGCGGAAACGACAGCGGATCCGGATGGCGACGGCGCCGTGAACCTTCAGGAATACCTCGCTGGCACCGATCCGAGTGATGCTAATTCGAAATTGCAATTGCTCACGCCGCAATGGCGCACCGAAGGCGGGCAAACCAGACTCGCCCTTCAGTGGCTCTCGGCGCCGGGCAAATCCTACACGATCGAAGGCGCCTCGGCCCTGGGCGGAAATTGGGATGTGCTGGCTTCCGGAATCGCCGGCGATGGTTTGTTGAAGGAACTCGTGACCACAGCGCCGGGCCAGATGTTCTTCTTCCGAATTCGCCTTCAGCAATGATGGATCGAGCCCTGAACTTAAGTGAAAGGGAGCAGCGTGTGACTGGGAACCGATGGCAAAAGCACTCTGCGGATGGTGGCATGCAAGCCCTCCGCCGAGTGCATCATCATGGTCCGAGAGGCATCCGGCTATTCAGAGCGGCCGGCTGCTCTCGGTTGGGTTGCGAGCGAGATGGGCAAATGCGCCTCCGTTACGGCGTCATGTTTTTTCAAGGCGCGGCTTCCATCGCAGTGTTCACGAAGTTCCCGTTCGACCTTGGCACCGCGCAGCGGGTGAGGAGCCGGCGCAGAATTCAGAGTCCCGTAAAGTCCATTGAGGCAATTGAGCCATGAAATCCGTCGTTGTTACAGTTCTTCTGGGCGCAGTCGCCTGTCTGACCAGCGGGAAAGCGCAAGTCGTGGATACCGTTATCAACTCCGGTTTGCACGAACCGCACAGCCTCGCAGTCATTGGCGATAATCTGTACATCACCGATAACGCCAATGACCGGGTGGTGCGATTCATTCCGGACACCGGGGTGTTGACGAATTTCGCCGGTTTGCTCGGCACGCCCGGGACGAACAATGGCACCGGAACATTCGCGCGATTTGCCGATCCACGCGGCATCGTCGCGGCCCGCGGCGGACTCGTGGTCGCCGATACGGGGAATCATCAACTCCGGTTTATCAGCCTGGGCGGGACGGTCTCGAATCTCGCGGGGGTCGCTGAATCGCCTGGACTTTTGGATGGACCGGCGGCGCAGGCGATGTTTCGCAATCCCATCGGTCTGGCTGCGGATACGAACGGGAATATTTTCATTGCCGATTCGCAAAACAATGCCATCCGCAAACTCGACACAAACAATGTGGTGACGACATTGGCGAGCGCGTTTTTGGCGGCGAATCCGAGCCTCGCATTCTTCCAACCCAACGCGGTGGCCGTCGGGCAAAATGGCGAGATCATCGTCGCAGACACGCGCAAGCATTCGATCAAAATCATCGACACGAACGACACGGTGCGCGTGCTGGCCGGCAGCAACAACAGCCAGCTTTTCGGCGTCGAAGATTCGCTTTTTGCAACCAGCGCTTTGTTCAATCAGCCGCGCGGGTTGCTTTGGCTCGATAATCCGGCATTGGGAGTTTTGGTCAGCGACACGGCCAATCACACGATTCGGCGGATCTTTTTCAATGCCGACGTGAATGACTATTCTGTGGAAACGTTTGCGGGCATGCCGGGAATTCTTGGCTTAACCAACGGTGTGGCGCTGGCCGCCAACTTTTATTCTCCCATCGGCATTTCGCGCGACCCGACCACGGGATTTCTGATTGTCGATCAGCAGAACAACGCCGTCCGCCGCATCCAAACCGGTCCTCCATTGCCGCGCGTGGGCAATCCTCAGATCGGGTGGGTCGATTTTGTCGAAGACGATTTCGGGCGGCTCGTTTCGCGATTGGTTCCGGTAACTCAGTCCACGTTCAATAACGACGTCATTATCGCCATTCTCCCGGCGGAGATTGGGATCGAAACGTATTTCACGTCCGGCCCCACTCCGCCCAACGCGCTTCAAGACACGATCCCGTCGCCCGGCCGTTCCACCGGTCAGTCGCCCGTGCCGTATCAGAACGGGCTTTCTCCGGACGAAGTCGGCCCGACCTTGCTCCCCGTGCAGCCGGATTTGACGATCAAGTCGATCAGCTCGCACGACACGCGGCGGGCCAGTGACGTGGTGCAGGCGCGATTCCAATTCAAGGTGGCCAACCCCATTATCGATGGAGACAACCCGGCTTCCTTTAACGTCCGGAACATTACCACGGATGCGCAGATGTTTTACACGATCGATGGAACCGATCCGACCAATAATCTTGCCACGACCAGCATCGGCCCGATTTTTTCAGGGGCTAAGATCTCACTTCTGATCAACACGAACGTGCTCTTCAAAGTGCGGGCTTTCCGAAACAACTACCAGCCCAGCACCATCGTTTCGAATTTGTTTACCACCACCAATTTCGTGGCCAATCGCATCAGCTTTGGTTTCGAAGGCGGCGAAGCTTCCAGTGAATACGTCGCGGCCGCTGGACAAAGATTCGTGGCGCCGGTCACGCTTTCGTTGCTGCCCACGGCGAAGATTTACTCACTGCAATTCAATCTCACGGTCACCAACACCGTCGGAAATCCGGTCACGCCTGGAGATCTTGGATTCAATTCCATGCTCTTGCGCCGGGTCGGCACCACCGATCCACCCGAATTCAAAGTCATTCCACCCGGCTTTTTCACCAATGGCCCCAACACTTTCCTGACTCTGCTCAATACGAACGCGAGCCAGAACCTGCTCACGGTCGGATGGCTGGAACGTTTCGGAAATGTCGATCTTTACAACTCCTTCAATCAGGATTTGGTCACCTTTTCCCAGGCGCATAACAATCGATTCTCCAGTACGGGCGGCAAAGTGATTCTCGGTGGTTTTCACTTTCAGGTGCCAACCAATGCCGTCACTGGCGATGCCTACCGCATTCAAATCGGACGTCCCTCGGCCACCGAGGATGGCATCGCCGCCGACGTGTTTATTCAGGCGCCGACCAACGGCACGACGGGCGCCGGAACGATTAACGCCATCAAAGACGTCACCATCGGCGAGCGGCGATATATCGTCGGCGATTCCGCGCCATTCCGATGGTTCAACGCGGGCGATTTCGGAGACACGAATCTCCTCAACAACGATGTGATGGAAGTATTCATCGCCGCGCTCAACTTTGCCGCGGTCACGAATATCACCAGCTTGCCGCCCGGCCTTCCCCCGCCCGGCAGCGATTTCTTCGATGCGATGGATTCATCGAACGGCATGACGAACGGTTTCGATATTGCGACGACAAACAACGTTACGCTCGACTCGATTCAATTCGGCGACGGCTCGCTCAATGTCGATGATGTGTACGTCACGTTCCGCCGCTCGCTCGATCCGGCGTTGAAATGGTATGCGCGATTTTGGTCGAACGGAATGAGGCAGGTGGTGGAAGTGACGAATCGTTTTCGCGGAGGCTTTGCGAGCATGCCCGCGGAAAGCATGACCTCTGCGCCGCGCGCAGCCGCCAGCGCGTCTGCGACCAGTGGCGCGACGCCGTTGGTGCGATTCTCAGCGGGCGTCGTTCGAGCGGAATCGGCCTTGAGCGTGAATGTGCCGATCCGCGCGGAGGTGCTGGGCGATTTTCCGGCGCGCGTGCTCATGATGAATCTGTCGGTGGTTCCCGTGGGCAATTCACCGCCCATTGAAGTGCCGTTGCAGTTTACGGCGGATCCGAGCTGGGGCCAGCCGAATATCAACTTGAGCTCCACTCCCGGCGCGTACGCGGCCGCCTGGCTGAATGATAGCACCGCAGGCCAATTGGGTGCGGGCGTTATTGGAACCCTGCACGTCCCATTACCGGTGTCGGTCGATGCGACGAGCGCGTATGAAGTGCAATTTCAACACGTGTCGGCATCTCCCAATGGGCTGGCGCTTTTTCCAAAAGAAATTGAAAACGGAGCGATTGCCGTCGGCACGGGCGTGATCTCTACCTGGGGCGATGGCATTCCAGATTCGTGGCGGATTCAATATTTCGGCTCGGCCTCGAAGCAGATTCTCGAAGCGGCCGCCGGGGCGGATCCTGACGAAGACGGACTGACCAACCGCGCTGAGTTTGTGGCCGGCACCGATCCGCGAAGCAATGCTTCACGGCTTTATCTTACGGCGCATGCCGAACCGAACGCGGTGTTGCTCCGCTGGCCATCCATTGCCGGAAAGCGTTATCAACTCGAGGGGAGTCCCACGCTCGATTCACCGGCCTGGATCGTCATCACCAGCGGCACTGCCACTGGAGCGATTATGGAATTTCGGCACACGAACCAAAACATTCATTTCTACCGCCTGCGCGTGCTGGAATGATCTACCGTTCCGCGGAGGAGTCGTTTTGGTTTTTGCGCAGGGTTAACACCGGGCAGTAACTCCCTTTAAACTCGCGTTTCCACCACTGCCCCGTGGCCCGGCGCTCCGCGAAATTCGTGAACCGGTATTCATAGACGAAAGCCCGCAAATGCCGTGGCGGCTGGTTCGGGAATGGATTCGTCTTCAGCAAGGCCAGCACTTCCGGCGCGCCTTGCAAAAGCCGCGCGCAAAAGTTCATGAACCAGGGATTCCTCCGGTAATCACCGAGCGCGGCAAACCACATTTGCCAGTCCAACCGCGGTTGATGCGGCGCGGCCCAAACCGGAGGTCGCGTCAAGGCTCCGGGTTTGTACTTGAACTCATAGGTGAGCCACTGTTCGCCATCGTTGCTCCCTTCGATGATGATTTCCGGACGCGTCGTGGTCATGACTCGAAACAAGCCGTAACTGTTTAAACTGCGAAATGGCTGTTGAAAGTCGATTTGCTTTTCCATGAAGGCCGGAAGCGATTTGCCCGGTCGAAACGTCTGCACGAGCTCGATCGCAGTGATAAAAAAAATCCAGGCGGCCAGCGCTCCCCGCAAAACCATTGCGAGCGGTTTCAACAAAAACAGAACCGCCGGAACGCGATTTGATTCTGCCATGGGTTTCGTGCCGCTGCGCGAAAGTTGTGCGTCCCTCCCCCGCCATGCTTTTGGAATCAACCCGGCCAGCGCCCGATCGTCCAACAACGGCACGCAAAGCAGCACCGTCAAGCAGTTGAAAAAACAATAATTGCCGGTCAACGCGATCAACAGTTGCAGCCCCGCCAATGGACCGATGGCGATGAGTCGCGCGCGCCTCGGACCAAAGATCAGGAAGGGAATGATCAGCTCAATGGCGAACATGATCAGAACGGAGAGTGTTTGGCACCCCTCGGGCAGTTGATGCGCATACCATCCCACGGGCGTCGGCAATGGCTGGGTTTCGTAATGAAATTTCAGCGCTGTTAATCCTGTCCACGTTGCATCGCCACTGAGCAATTTCACCACGCCGGATTCGAACATCAGCCGAAACAAAAGCCAGCGGAGTAAAAAGAGAAACAGAATCGATGGCCTCTGCGCATTCCTTAAACGCCACCCGGCCGGCGCAAAAAAAATGGCCAGCAACCCCGTTTCTAAAAGCAATGAATCCCATTGAAACCAGAGAAACACGTGGCTCACGGAACTGAGCGACAAATAAAGCATCCAGAGGCCAATCAAAGCATAACGCGGCGCCCAACCGAGCATCAGCAGGAGCGCCAGCACTGCACCGGCAGCGCATTGAACATGAAGCGCGCGATCCGTAACGCTTACCCAGCAAAACGTCGGCACCTTCAGCCAACCGTCCAGTCCGCCGATCTGGCTCCGCACCGCCTGCATGAAGTCCTGCGCCGGTTGAATGCCATTCGCCCCGATCAATCCGATGATTTGAATCCAAAGCGATACGAAGGCGACGAGGTAAACCGCGCCAAGGCCTCTTAAGAAGAGCGCACGCACCCGATCATATTCAGGCGGCTCATCAGGCAGAAACCAGCGCGTCGCTTTGGACGCCAACATGCGGTGTCGCGCGACAAAGGCGTAGGCGGCTTCGCTGGTGGTGCGGAAACCCGGCATGTTTTCGTACCACCACAAGAACCATCGCAAACCGGGATTCAACGCCAGGGAACGGAAGACCGCTTCCGCGCCGCTGAATACGTGGCCATCGGTTTCGATCAACTGCACCGATCGGCGATATTCTTCCTCGGGAATTTCCGGAAACCGCTCTTTCAAGGCAGGATCTTGCGCGGGTTGGCATTCGAGCTTGTCGCCAATCCATTGCTGCCAACGCGCCACCCAGCGTTTGCAAAAACCGCAGTCACCGTCATACACGAGGAGCGGTTTCTCCGGCGGGCGTTGCACGCGAGCACGGCTGTTCACGAGCTGTTTTGTAGCGGAGATGCGGACAAGTTGCATCCGGATTCATTGCCTTGGCTTAGCTCAGCTTCGAGCCTGTCTGAAAATTCCGTGGGAGAACATCGGCGCGTCAGTAATCCACTTTCCTTCCTTTGCCGGTTGGTGTTTAGTCGCCACCGATTATGAGCAAGACCGCTTTGTTGTTTGCCGGCCAGGGCGCCCAGACTGTAGGGATGGGCAAAGATCTCGCCGATCGTTTTCCATCGGCGCGCGCGCTGTTCGATCGTGCCAATGCTGTTTTGAATTACGATCTCGCGTCGATCTGCTTTAACGGGCCCGAACTCGAACTGACCAAAACCGAAAACGCGCAGCCAGGAATTTACCTCGTCAGCTGGGCGGCTTTTCAATTGCTGAAAGAGCGCGTGCCCAATCTCTCGTTTCAAGCCACCGCAGGATTGTCGCTCGGCGAATTCACCGCTTTGGCCGCGGCCGGCGCGATGAGTTTCGAGGATGGACTCAAAGTCGTTCGGCAACGCGGTCGATTCATGCAGGAAGCCTGCGAAGTCACCCGCGGAAGCATGGCGGCCATTCTGGGTTTGGACGAAGCGGCCACACGCGAAGTGTGCGCGCAAACCGGCGTGGAGCTCGCGAATTTGAATTGCCCCGGCCAAATCGTCATCTCGGGCGAAGCCGACAAAATCAATGCGGCGTGCGAACTCGCGAAGTTAAAAGGGGCCAAACGCGCTCTGCCTTTACCCGTGGCCGGCGCGTATCACTCCCAACTCATGGCCAGCGCTCAGCCAAAATTGCGCGACGCTCTCGCGGAAATCCCGTTGCACTTTCCCTCTGTTCCAGTCATCAGCAATGTCACCGCGCGGCCTCATGGAACCCCCAGCGAAATTCACAGTCGCCTCGTTGAACAAGTCACCTCGTCGGTGCGATGGGAAGATTCAATTCGATATTTGTTGAGTGAAGGGTTCACGCGATTTATCGAGCTCGGTCCGGGCACGGCGCTGACCGGTTTCATGAAACGAATCGATAAAAACGCGCAGGTGCTCAATGTCGCGGACGGGAACAGCCTTGAGAATGCGGTGGCGGGGTTGTTGGCCTGAGATACTGGTTAAATGGTTAAATGGTTAAATGGTTAGAAAAGTTACATGGGGCATGAGTCGAAC
>JBFMDG010000138.1:0-12400 GCA_040754135.1 Verrucomicrobiota bacterium | reverse complement strand
AACTTTTTTTAATTACCCTTCCCCCCATTTGTGCTTAAACTCGCGCGCATTCGCGAATTTCGAATACGACCCGATCGGGGATGACGATTGTGACGACCATGAACTTGAAAGAATTGATTGCGCCCATTCAGCGATTCGTTTTGTCCGCCCGCTTTGGGCTGTGCTTGATTGTTTTGCTGGCGAGCATCAATTCCGGCTGTTCCATTCGCAAGATGGCGGTGAACAAAGTGGGGGATGCGCTTTCCGGAGGCGGGACGGTGTTTGCCTCGGACAACGACCCCGAGCTGATCAAAGCCGCCGTTCCATTCAGCCTGAAATTGATGGAATCGCTCCTCGCGGAATCGCCGGGGCATGAAGGGCTCTTGTTTGCCACGGCCAGCGGGTTCACGCAATACGCCTATGCGTTTGTGCAGCAGGAAGCGGATGAGATGGAGGATCAGGATTTCGAAGCCTCACAAATGATGCGGGCCCGGGCGCGAAAACTTTATTTGCGCGCGCGTGATTATGGATTGCGCGGCTTGACCGTGCGACATCCCGGGTTCAGTTCGCAGCTTCGCGCCGACGCTGAAAAAGCCGTGGGGCAGGCGCAGCTCAAAGATGTGCCGTTGCTCTATTGGACGGCGATTTCGTGGGCGGCGGCGATTTCCGTTTCGAAAGATGATCCGGAGTTGATTGGGGAATTGCCGATGGCCGAGGCGTTGATTGATCGCGCTTACGCGCTGCAACCTGATTACGATCATGGGGCGATTGAAACTTTTCTCATCACGTATGAAACGGCGCGGCAAGGAGGGGAAGGGGATCCTTATTTGCGCGCCAAAAAGCATTTTGAACGAGCGGTGCAATTGAGCGGAGGCCAGGCGGCGGGTCCGTTTGTTTCCTACGCGGAATCGATTGCCATTCCGCAAAAGGACCCGGCGACCTTTCAAAGCATGCTGGAGCAGGCGCTGGCGATCAATCCCGACGCGCGGCCGGAGTGGCGCCTGGCCAACTTGATCATGCAAAGGCGCGCTCGCTGGTTGCTCTCCAAAAAAGATGAACGATTTTTACTTCCACCGACGCAATGAATTTCGATTGAATGGACGGATGAACATGACGCGAGTGATTTCCCGAGCGATTTTTCTGCGCTGGCTTTGTGCCGCCGGCGTTTTGTTCCACGCGGCCCTGGTCGGCGCGGCCGAAGTGCGCATCAATTTGGGCACGCTCGCCCCGCGCGCCTCGACTTACTACAACGCCCTCAAAACCATGGGCGATAAATGGAAGCCGCTGGGGGTGCATTTGGTGATTTACCCGGATGGCTCCCAGGGCGGTGAAGCCGAAATGGTGCGGCTCATGCGCCTCAATTCGCTCCAGGCCGGCGCGCTCACCGGCGTCGGTTTAACCGATATCGAAGAATCCGTCAGCGGTTTGCTCAGCATTCCCATGATGTACCGGAACCTGGAGGAGTTTGACGGTGTGGCCAGCCAGATTCAGCCGGAGCTTGAACAAAAGCTCCTGCAGAAAGGATTCATCGTTCTGTTTTGGAGCGATGCCGGATGGGTGCGTTATTTTTCCAAAACGCCGTTGTTGCATCCCGATGATCTGAAAAAGATGAAGACGTTTGTCTGGGCCGGGAATCCCGCGCAGGTCTCGATCATGAAAGAGGGCGGCTTCAACCCGGTCTCACTCGAAACCAGCCAGATCCTTCCCGGATTGCAAACTGGTTTGATCGATACGGTGGCGGTGCCGCCCATTTTCGCACTGGCCGGCCAGCTCGATCGCCGCGCGCCGCATATGCTCGAATTGAACTGGGCCCCGCTCATCGGCGCACTCGTCATGACCAAAGCCGCCTGGGATAAAATTCCCGCCGACGCGCGCGCCGGCATTCGCCAGGCCGCCGAAGAAGCGGGGCGAATTATTAAAACGGATGGCCGCCGCGAGAGCGACCGGGCCGTTCAAGCCATGAAACGGCGCGGTTTGAACGTTCACGCGGTCACGCCCGATATGGAAGCGGAATGGCGCCAAGCCGCGGAAGCGGTCTATCCAAAAATTCGCGGCAGCCTGGTTCCAGCAGAGATTTTTGATCGCGTCGTGCAGACGGCCAAAGCGTATCGGGAGAAAGCTGAAGGGAAGAAAAATGAGTGAGCTGCCCGCGGGCATCCCGGAGGGCAAAGGTCCAGAGGAGGCGGCGCTCTCGGGTTGGCGCGGCGCATTGCGCCACACCGAAAATCTGGCGCTGACTTTTTGTCTGGCGCTGTTGGTCCTGCTGCCTTTGCTTGAGATTGTCCTGCGCGCTTTTCGCACGGGGATTCCTTCCGGATCGGAAATCATCAAACACTTCACGCTTTTCATCGGCATGCTTGGCGGCGCTGTTGCCGCTCGGCAAAATCGGCTTCTCGCGCTCTCGACGCTTTCGAATTTGCTTCCGGAAAGTTTCCGCAAAACAGCGCAGGTGTTCAGTGCGGCCTTCGCCACGGCCATCACGGCCATTTTGGCCGGAGCGAGTTTGATTTTCGTGAATGCGGAACGGCAGGGAGGCGCAGTGCTCGGCTACGGAATTCCGCTTTGGATCGTGCAGCTCATTCTGCCCCTCGGCTTCGGCCTGATCGCTTTGCGCCTGATCTGGCACGCTTCAGCCGTTTGGAAAGGCCGCATCGCGACCGCGTTGCTGGCCGGCGGAATCGTGGCGCTCGGCCTCTGGTCGCCCATTGAACCGGGCAAAATGATTGTGCCGGCGCTCGTGGCCCTGGCTGTGGCCACGTTATTCGGCGCTCCTGTGTTCACGGTCCTGGGCGGGGCCGCGCTCATCCTGCTTTGGGGCAACGAACAAGTCGTCGCCGCCGTTCCGGCGCGGCATTATTCGCTCGTAACCAATGAGGCGTTGCCGGCCATTCCTCTTTTCACGCTGGCCGGTTATTTCCTCGCTGAAGGCGGCGCTGCCAAAAGGCTCGTTCGCCTTTTTCAAGCCTGGTTTGGCGCCATTCGCGGTGGCCCGGCCATTGTCACCGTTTGTGTCTGCGCATTCTTCACTTCATTCACCGGCGCGTCGGGTGTGACCATCCTTGCCCTGGGCGGATTGCTTATGCCGGTGCTGTTGGCCGCGCGTTATTCCGAGCGCAATTCGCTCGGCCTTCTCACGAGCGCCGGATCGCTCGGGCTGCTCTTTCCACCGTGCCTGCCTCTGATCCTTTACGCCATCATCGCCGGCACCGTCGTATCAAACATGGATCTCTCGGCGGTTTCGCAGGCGCGCGTCGCGGCCATGGCGCCGGCCACGAGCGCATCCACGAATGAATTTGCGCTCGATCCCACCTTCGAGGCGACGCAGCAAATCCGCGACGAACTCGCCAACATCAGCATTGAAAAAATGTTTCTCGGCGGGATTGGGCCGGGAATTCTCCTGCTCCTCCTGACCGCGTGGTGGGGCGTTTCGCGTGGGCAAAAAGAAAAGACCGCGCGACCGGCCTTCGATTGGCGTGAAGCGCGGCAGTCGTTGTGGGCCGCCAAATGGGAATTGCTCCTGCCGGTCGTGGCGCTGTATGCCCTGTTCAGCGGGCGCGCGACGGCGCTCGAAGCCGCCGCCGTCACTGCGCTGTACGCCTTCATCATCGAGACGTTTGTGCATCGTGATCTGCGCTTGTTCAAGGATGTGCCGCGCGTTATGACCGAGTGCGGGCTGCTCGTGGGCGGAGTGCTGCTCATCCTTGGAGTGGCCATGGGCTTCACCCATTTTCTGATCATGGAAGAAATCCCCACGCGCGGCGTCGAGTGGGCCACGCGCTCGATTCAATCGGCGGCGCTCTTTCTTCTCATGCTGAATTTATTTCTGCTGGTGGTGGGGTGTTTGATGGATATCTATTCCGCCATCGTGGTGGTGGTGCCGATCATCGTGCCGATGGGCATTGCCTTCGGGATTGATCCGATTCATTTGGGAATTATTTTCCTGGCCAACCTCGAGTTGGGTTACCTGACGCCGCCGGTTGGAATGAATCTCTTTCTCTCTTCCTATCGCTTTGGCAAACCGATGGGAGAAGTGATAAAATCTGTGTTGCCCATGCTGGTCGTGCTTGTGATCGGAGTGTTGCTCATCACTTATGTGCCGGCGTTGACGACCTTTTTGCCGCGATTGATCAAGTGATGGTTGCCAGTTTTCTGTGATTCGTATGGCTCGCCGTTTCTTTGGATTCTTCGGACTTTAGCCATGTTTCTTCGTCTTGGATTGCTCTGTTTGTTCCTCGTTCTCCCGGCGCTGCGGGCGCGCGCGGAATTTCTCGTCAGCACCAACAGCGCCTGGAATTTTCGCAAAGGCACCAACGAGGTGAGTTCACCGGTCTCCGAGTGGCGCAAGGAAACTTTCGATGACAGTGCGTGGCCCAATGGCCCGGCGCCATTTTATTACGGAGAAAACCTTGGAAACGGAACCGTTCTCGGTGACATGGAAGACCGTTACACTTCGATTTTTCTTCGCCGGTCATTCGACATCGAGCCCGCTCTGAATGGCCGTCTCGAACTTTTGGCCTTGTATGACGATGGGTTCATCGCGTGGATCAACGGTCGCGAAGTGGCTCGTGTGAACATGCCATTGGGAGAGATCCCAGCCAGCGGCGTTGCCTCAACAGCCATTGAACCGGTCTGGACACAAATCAATCTCGGCGCCAGCGCAGATCTGCTTCATCCCGGGCTCAATGTTCTGGCGGTGCAGGTGTTCAACCGCTCCGCAAGCAGCAGCGACCTGGTCTTTGACGCTCAATTGACTTTGATCGAGCCGGATGTCATCGCACCTCGCGTTTCGCAGATCACGCCTCCGGCCGGCGCAGTCAGCAACCTTGCGCAAATCGAAATTGTTTTTTCCGAACCCGTCGTGGGTGTGTCGCCCACCGATCTGCTGATCAACAATCAGCCCACAGCTTCCGTGAGCGGCACCGGAGCGAGCTACATCTTCTCCTTCACTCAACCGGCTTACGGGATCGTCGATGTCACATGGGAACCCGGCCACGATATTTTCGATCTCGCTCAGCCACCCAACCCATTCGATGAATCGGCTGAGGACGCCCGCTGGAGCTACAACCTTGTTGACGCGGCTGCACCGGTCATCGCTGTGATCAATCCTCCGCCCGATTCCACGGTGCGGAAATTGAGCCAGATCGAAATCCACTTTAACGAACCGGTCCGCGGTGTGGATGCGGAGGATTTGCTGGTGAACGATGTCCCCGCTTCCGCAGTCACAGGGAGTTTCGCCGGCCCCTATTTCTTTTCCTTCGCCCAACCCACCGAAGGAACCGTGCGATTGCAATGGGCTGCCAGCCACGGCATCAGCGATTACGCTCAGCCGGCCAACGCTTTCACAGGCAGCGCATGGACGGTCCGTCTTGATCCGAACGCCGCTCCGCCGCCGGTATTCATCACGGAATTTCTCTCCGCCACTTTGTCTTCCAATCTGCAACTCGACGAAGACGGCGAACTGCAGGATTGGATCGAGTTGCACAATGCCGGTTCGGAAGCAGTCAGTCTCGCGGGCTGGAGTTTGTCTGACGAAGCCGATGAGCCTGGCAAATGGATTTTTCCACCGATGCAACTTGGGCCGGGCCAGTACCTCGTGGTTTTTGCTTCGGCCAAGGATCGTCGCTCGACCGCGCCAGGCGCTCGACTGCACACGAATTTCAAACTGAACGCCGCCGGCGAATATCTCGGGCTCTTCAGTGCCGAATCGCCCCGCCAGGTTCTCACGGAATTCGCGCCGCAATTCCCGGAACAGCGCAATGATTACTCCTACGGCACCGATTCGGCGGGGCGCTGGCGCTATTTCCAAACCCCAACTCCGGGCCGCGCGAACGGCGCGAGCTCCATCGACACGGCCGTGCCGCAACCGCACTTTTCCGTGGGGCGCGGATTTTTTGACGCTCCCTTTCGGCTGTTCATTACCTGCGCTTTGCCGGATGCAATCATCCGTTACACGCTGGATGGGAGCGAACCGAGCCAAACCAGCGGGATAATTTATTCAAGCCCTCTGCTCGTTTCCAACACGACTGTCCTTCGCGCAGCGGCTTTCAAACTGAACGCGCTCCCATCGACCGTCGCCACCGCCACTTACATTTTTCCGGAGGCCGTTTTGCGCCAGCCAAACAACCCGCCGGGTTATCCCATCGGCTCCACTGTTTGGGCGGGTTATCCCGCCGACTACGAAATGGATCCTGAGATCGTCAATCATCCCGCGTATGCCGGCCAAATGAAAGAGGCCCTCCTCGCATTGCCCACGTTGTCGATTGTCTGCAAGCGTGAGGATATGTTCGGCGCGGCCAACGGAATTTATACGCACCCGCTCAATCGCGGGCCCAGTTGGGAACGGCCATGCTCGGTCGAACTGATCTTTCCCGATGGGCGGCGCGGATTTCAGGTCAATGCCGGAGTGCAAATTCAGGGCAACGCCGCGCGCGAACCGCAAAAACAACCCAAGCACCCAATGCGCCTGGTTTTCAAAGGCGATTATGGCCCTGCAAAACTCGAATTTCCGATGTTTCCAGATTCCCCGGTGGAAGTGTTCGATACGCTGGTCCTGCGGGCCGACTTCAATGGTTCCTGGTTGCACTGGAATCCAACGCAACGCTTGATAGGCCAGCGCATCCGCGATGCCTGGACGAAAGATTCCATGCGCGCTATGGGCGGCCTGGCTTCCCATAACCGATACGTCCACCTTTACATCAACGGACTCTATTGGGGCATCTATGATCCCACCGAACGGCCCGACGGCGCCTTCGGTTCGGCTTATCTCGGCGGGCAAAAGGAAGAGTACGATGTCGTCAACGAAGGGGCGGTGGTTGATGGGACGATGGTGGATTACAATGCGATGCTCGCGATTACCGGTCTGCAGAATCCGGCGCAGTACCAGCGCATGCAGCAGTACCTCGATCTCACGCAGTTCATCGATTACATGCTGCTGCATTTTTACATTGGCCATCAGGATTGGGGCTTCAACAAGAACTGGTACACCCTGCGCAAACGCGGCGGGCCCACCGGTTTCAAATACGTTCCCTGGGACGGAGAACTGATTTTGGACAGCCCAACTTACAACCGCGTCACCAGCACCGATGTGCCGTCAGGACTGCACACAAAACTTCTCGCCAGCCCCGAGTATCGCCTGGCATTCGCCGATCGCGTCCGCAGGCATTTTTTCAACCAGGGAGCATTGACATCCGAAGCCGTCATCGCTCGTTGGAACAAGCGCGCCGATGAAATCGAACTGCCCATCATCGCGGAATCGGCGCGCTGGGGCGATTACCGCCGCGATGTCCATCCCTATCAGAATGGTCCTTACTACCTTTACACCCGTGATGATCATTGGATGGCCGAAAGGAATCGCCTGCTCACGCGCTACTTTCCAAACCGCACCGCTACGGTGTTGAATCAGCTCAAGTCCGCCGGGCTCTACCCGTCCGTTGAAGCTCCCTCGTTCAATCAGCATGGAGGAAGCATCGCTGGCGATTTCGAACTCCGCATAACCGCGCCGGCCGGAACAATTTTTTATACGCTCGATGGCGCCGATCCGCGGGTGCCTTTCACCGGTGCTGTCCATCCCGGCGCGCAATCTTATTCCGCTCCCATCCCGCTGAGCGGCGCCGCGACGTTGGTCAAAGCGCGTGTTCTTTCCGGCACGACCTGGAGCGCGTTGACGGAAGCGCTCTTTGAAAGGCGCATTCCCATCATTCCGCTCACCATCAGCGAGATCATGTTCAATCCGATCGACGGCGATACCTACGAGTTCATCGAGCTTCATTACGCCGGCAGGACGCCGCTCGATCTGGGCGGCATGAGCTTCTCGGGAATTGATTTTGTGTTTCCAACCGGAACGATCGTGAGCGGCCCCGGCTATTTCGTCCTCGCGCCAAACCTCAATCCCGCCGCGTTTGCGCAACGTTACCCTGGCGCGAACGTGCGCGGTTTTTACGGCGGGAATCTCTCGAATGGCGGCGAACGGCTCGTGCTCCGTGACGCCAACGGCCGTATTCTTTCCTCCGTCGATTACGATGATCAACTTCCCTGGCCGCTGGAAGCCGATGGATCGGGTTATTCATTGGAACGAACGGGATTGGATCCCGATGCGCCTGAGAACTGGCGGCGCAGTTATCAAACCGGCGGAACGCCAGGGCGCGAATCTGACTGGCCGGCAGTCCAATCCATGGTGCGCATCCATGAATTCATGGCCGCAAACACCAGCATTCGCGCGCCTGACGGCCAATTTCTCGATTGGATTGAATTGCACAATTCCGGATCAGAAATGGTGAGCCTGGCGGGCTGGAGTCTGTCTGATGATTCGAATGCGCGAAAACTCGTCTTCCCACCCGAGACAGCCATCGGACCGGGCCAGCATCTCGTGGTCTGGAGCGATCGCGTCCTCAACGCCTCGGGCCTCGTGACGGGCTTCGCTCTGAACCGCAACGGAGATCAGATTTTTCTTTACGATGCGCGCACAAATCGAGTCAGCGGCCTCACCTTCGGCCCGCAAGTGGAGAACTTTTCATTGGGCTTGATTGCGGACGATTGGGTTCTGATGAACCCGACGCCTGGCGCCGCCAACGACAGCGAACCGATCGCCGGTTCACCCCGCAGCCTCGCGCTCAATGAGTGGCTCGCCAATCCCGTCGCCGGCGAAGATGATTGGATCGAGCTGTTCAATCGCGACACCATTCGTCCCGTGGAACTGCGGGGACTTTTCTTCACGACCAGCCTCGATGCGTTTCAGATCGCCTCCCATACATTCATTGCGCCCGGCGGTCATGTTCGCTTTTGGACCGACGCTGCGCCTGGAGCGGACCATGTCGATTTTCGATTGCCGGCCGAGGGCACAACGCTTTCGTTGCTGGATGAATTTGGCGACCTGCTCGATCGCGTTTCGTTCCCCGCGCAAGCCGAGGGAATCTCGCAAGGCCGAATGCCGGACGGAGCTGAAGCGATCGTTTCGTTTCCTCAAACACCAAGTCCAGGCGCGAGCAATTATTTGCTTTCCTATTCCGGACCGCTGTTGAACGAAATCATGGCGCGCAATTTCGCCGCCTGGACAAATGCCTCGGGATCGAGCAGCGATTGGGTCGAGTTGTTCCATCCCGGTGATGCGCCTTTTGCGCTCGAGGGAATGAGCCTCAGTTTCGACGAGGAGAATCCCGGCCAATGGTTCTTTCCCGCGGGCGTTCGGATTCAGCCAAAAAGCTTTTTGGTGATTGCATGCGACCACCTCCGGCCCGCTTCGGTCAGCGCGGGAGCCTTCTTGAATTCGGGCCGATCATTGGATGGCAACAGCGGCGCGGTTTACCTCTTCAATTCACAAGGGCAGCGCGTCGATTTCGTCGAGTACGGCCCGCAAATTTACGACCAATCCATTGGCCGCGTCCTCGGGCAACCGCAAGCGCCGTGGTTCTTGTTGGCCACGTCCACGCCGGGGGAGTCCAACAGCAGTGCCGCGCAGCTTGGATCGCCGGGTTTCCTCCGGATGAACGAGTGGCTCGCCAACTCCCCGGCCAATGATGATTGGGTGGAACTTTTCAATCCCGGCAGCCTCCCCGTCGCACTCGACGGACTCATCCTCACCGACGATCCTTCGCTCGCCGGCAAATCCCGCTTTCGCATCGGCCCGCTCAGCTTTATCGCCCCGCGTTCTTTCGTTCAGTGGATCGCCGATGACCGGCCGTCGGCGGGACAAAACCATTTGAACTTTGCCCTGCATGAACAAGGGGAAACGTTGCGCATTTACGATGCTGCCGGGCAGTTGATCGATGGCATCGAGTTCGGCGCCCATGCGCCCGGCATCTCCGAAGGCCGCCTGCCCGATGGCAGTAACGCGATTGTTTTCTTTCCCAATTCTCCAACCCCGGGCCGGCCGAATCAACGAACGCTCGACCGCGATAACGACGGCCTCCCTGACGATTGGGAACAGGCGCATGGCCTCGATCCGGACCTGGCCGCTGACGCTTCCATCGACTCGGATGCGGATGGGCAAAGCAATTTCGCGGAATACGTGGCCGGGACCGATCCGCGGCAAGCGGCGAGTTCGCTGGCCATCGAAGTCATAGCCATCAGCTCGAACTTGCTCGAAATCCAATTTCAAGCGGTGGCCGGACGCGCTTACACACTCGAATCCCGGGCGGCATTGGAAAGCGGACTCTGGGAAAAAGTGCTCGAGGTGGCGGCCCGCCCCGCGGATTGGCCGGTGATGATTCAAACGGCCCTGCCCGCCGGCCAAACGAAAAGCTTTTATCGCATCGTTTGCACCTTGCGCGGAACAGAATGAGCCGCTTGTCCAACGCCAAATTTTGAGAAGGTAAATTCCGGCCATCTTTTTTCTGTTTATCGAACCTGCGCTGACTGCGCTGACTGACCTTTCCGTTGTGCCGTGGTTTGCGTTCTGTTAGGAGATAACAGCGCAGAACGAGACGCCTCTCAACGCATGGCCGATGTACTGAAATGGCTGCAGGAGCATCCGATGATCCTGGGCGCGCTGTTGCTCATGATCGCCGCCGATCTGGCCTTCCTGTTGTTCGTGGCATTTCGCCGGCAACAACGGCGCAAATTGGTTTCGGGTCCGAAATCGGCGCTCACCCTTTTTTACGAGAAAGGGGTGACTGCTTCAAAGATCGAGGGCGAGCCGGAGATCTGTTCCGTAATTCCTCTGGAAATCATCGTGACACGGGAAGCGGTCTGGGTTGTTGGCCAGGGTTTCAAAGGAGCGTTTGCGCCGGTGCTTGGACTCGAGCAGAAAATTCCGTTGCCGCAGATCACGCGTGTGCATCGCGAACATCACTTGCGAGGACAGCCGCTGGTGGTTGAGTTTCGCACCGATTCGGGCACGAACGGCTTGCGCTTATTTCTCAAGAACCCGGAGAAACTGCTGGAAGTGCTCACCACCCATTTGGGAGTCGATCTCAAAGATTGACCGGCTGCCGGGTTCGGACTTGACGCCGCACGAACGTGAAGTGCTCGGCCTCCTGATCAAGGGATTGAACAATCGGGAAATTGACGATGTCTCGGGTTCAGCGTCTCTTGCGCGAATTCGCTGCCGGGACGATTGCGCTTTGCAGCTCACTCTCACCGTGTTCAGACTTTCGTTGTGCCACTGTCCGGCTTCTGTTAATTAACAGCCCAAACCTGAACCGAACGCGACGCATGGCCGACGTTTTGACCCCGCCCTCTCCCTCTGCGGAATCCCAGCCTCATCTGGTGCGGCGATTTGGAGTGCTGCATGCCACCGCGCTCAACATGACCAACATGATCGGCATCGGGCCGTTCATCACCATTCCCGCGTTGATGGCCGCTATGCATGGTCCGCAAGCGATGCTCGGATGGATCGTGGCGCTGATCATCGCGCTGGCCGACGGATTGGTCTGGGCAGAGCTCGGAGCGGCCATGCCCGGGTCGGGTGGCACCTACGTTTTTTTGCGCAATGCTCTCGGGCGGGAAACCGTCGGGCGCATGATGGCGTTTTTGTTTATCTGGCAATTTCTTTTGAGCGGCCCGTTGGAAATCGCTTCGGGCCTGCTTGGACTGGCGCAATATTTCAAATTCTTCTGGCCGGATCTGTCGCCGTTCAGCACGCGTTTGCTCATGGTGGCCTCGGGATTGTTCTGCATTTTGCTGCTCTACCGCCGCATAAACTCCATCGGCATCATTACCGTCAGCCTCTGGATTGGAACGATGCTCACCGTCGGAATCGTCGTCGTCACCGGCATTTTTCATTTCGATCCGAAAGTGGTTTTCAATTTCCCGCCCGATGCTTTCGATTTTTCCTTGGGATTTTTTCTTGGACTGGGCGCGGCGGCGCGCGTCGGGGTTTACGATTATCTCGGTTACTACAACGTGTGCCATGTGGGCGAAGAGGTGGTGCAGCCCGGCAAGGTGATTCCGCGGTCGATTTTGATCAGCCTGGTGGCCGTCGCGCTGATCTATCTCACGATGAACGCCGGAATCATCAGTGTGGTGCGCTGGGAGGAATTTGTCCCCGCCAAAGGCCAGCCGCTGCCAGATCCGCCCCCGCCCATCGTGTCGATTTTCATCGAACGAATCTTCGGCTCGGGCATGGCCAATATTTTTACGGTGATGGTGCTCTGGACGGCGTTTGCGTGTGTGTTTGCGTTGATGCTTGGGTATTCACGCATTCCTTACGCCGCGGCTCAGGATGGCAATTTTTTTCGCGTGTTCGGGCGGCTGCATCCCACGGAAAAGTTTCCGCATATTTCGCTGATTTTGATCGGTGTGCTTTCGATCCTTTGCGGATTTTTGCCGTTGATGACCATCATTGACGCTTTGTTGACGACGCGGATTCTGGTTCAGTTTATCGGACAGATTGCGGCGGTGATTTGGCTGCGCCGGACTCAACCAGATATGGTTCGGCCCTTTAGAATCTGGTTTTATCCGTTGCCGCCGTTGATTGCGCTGGCCG